>CAZDOD010000008.1:0-26795 GCA_964506935.1 uncultured Thermodesulfobacteriota bacterium
TTTCCCGAATCTCCTGTCTCCGAGTAACCCGCTGTTATCAGGACGGCACATCTGACACCCTTTTTTGCGGCGTCATCCAAGACCCCAATAACCTTTTCCCTCGGCACCACTATGATCACCAGATCTATCTCGTCCGGGATCTCTTTGAGGGTGGGATAAACCGTAATTCCGAAGATCTCATCCTTGGATGGATTCACAGGATAGACCTTTCCTTTAAAGCCCCCTACGATAATGTTGTGGAGGATGAGCGTCCCCCACTTCTTGACACTACGGGAGGCCCCGACTACGGCAACAGATCTAGGGTGGAAAAAGGGGTTGAGTTCCTTTGTCATTTTTTCATAGGGCACCAAAAAAGATATAAGAGAATTTTATATATTAAGCAGATAGCTCAAGTCAAGATTTTTTAGGTGAGGAGATGGATGTTCCCCACCTTGATTCTCGTAAGCCCCGCTTTCTTTGCGGTATCATAGCAGGACAGCGCCTGATATTTCGAAGTCATTGGGAGGTCTTCCATATAAAAATGTGGGTGAAAGGCGAGAAGCGAGTAGGGTATGTCCGGCGATACAGAGGAGATGAACTCGGAGATACCCTTTACCTCTTCTTTATCTATGTATCCCGGAACCATAAGGGTCGATGCCACGAGGTGGGGAAAAGAATCGTCATCGCCGATAAGATCATAAAGGAGTCTGAAGTTTTTTAGGGTCTGACGGTTGCTTGAACCGGTGAGGGCCTTATGGAGATTATCGCTTTTCGCCTTTAAGTCGAACTTTATTATCCCTCCGGTTTCTTTTGCAATTTCGGCCATCTCCCGAAGATATGATTCTTTCATGGCACCGTTGGTCTCCCAGCAGATACGTAAAATATCGTTGTTTTTCTTTTCGATCATTATCCTTGCGGCCAAAATTGAGTGAGAGATGAAAGGTGTTGGGTCCCCGCCGAAGTAACATACACACGATGTGCAATCATCGATGGTGTCCGCGAGTTCTTCTGATGTAAAGTTATCTTCCATCCTTAGACGGGTCTTGTAAGTGTGATTCTGGCAGAAGAGGCAGTTGAATGTACAGGCGTGATAAAATACGGCGAGGTTTTCATAGCCATATTCGGGCCCCGGTTTTTTTGCATAGTCGGGGTATCCGACGTCCGTTCCGGCCGGGCAGACCCAGTCGGCCACACAGTTTGTCGGCAGGGGGTCTTTGTACCATGACAGGTGACCGGAATCTGGCCCCCCACCCAAAATCTCGCCGTTCAAATTTTCCTTGACCCCGCAGTAACCTCTGTCACCTTTTTTTATGACACATTTGTTGACGCAGCCGTTGCAGGCCTCTCCACCAACAACCTTAGGAGGGCGGGCGGGGAGTTCGAATGGGACTCTTGTGCGGGCATGAATTGCACTTAGGTCTTCTTTGACCTCATTAAATCTTTTTCGGATACAGTTTACACATAATGAAAGGGTATCCGATATTGTGGAATCTTTCTTTTTACAGAGACGGCAAGTACCCATATAGAACATCTTATCTCTAAAATGTGAGCCTGTCAATGTGACGGGAAATTAATGAGGACGAGATATCTTGACCACGTTGAGGCAATAGTTCTATAATGAGTTTCCAATAGTCGGGTGAATAGAATTATGGCTGATTTTAAGGTGGATAAAAGGATCGTCGGACGGCTTGAGAAGATTTTGGGCAAGGATTCGGTGTTTACCGATCCTGAAATACTCGAACGATACTCGAAGGATGAGACCACGGGGGTAAGCGGTCTTCCTGAGGTTGTTATAAAGCCCAAAGATACACTCTCTGTTTCGGCCGTCATGAAATTTGCGTCGGACGAAAATATCGCTGTCACGCCCAGGAGCGGCGGGACGGGGGTCACCGGCGGTGCGGTGCCGTTCGCGGGTGGGATTATCATGTCTCTCGACAGGATGAATCGCATACTCGAAGTCGATACCGAGAACCTGATGTGTGTTACCGAGCCTGGCGTCATCACGGGCGATCTGATACGCGCTGTCGAGAGGGAGGGGCTGTTTTATCCCCCCGATCCCGCAAGCCTCGATTCGTGCTGCATCGGGGGGAATGTCGCAGTGGGGGCGGGTGGGCCGAGCGCCGTCAAATACGGGACGACGAAAGATTACGTCACGGGTCTCGAGGTCGTGTTTCCAGATGGGTCTGTCTCGAGGATGGGGGGAAAGGTCGTAAAGAACGCCACCGGCTACGATCTCATCGGGCTCATGGTCGGGAGTGAAGGAACACTGGGGATAATAACTGAGATTACGCTTAAGCTTCTTCCCATACCGCGATATTCCGTAGACCTCCTCGTGGTCTTTTCTGACCTAAAGAGCGCATCCTTGGCTGTAAGCGAGATCATAAGGGCGAGGATAATCCCAGCAACGATAGAGTTTCTCGAGAGGGAGGCCGTGCTTCTGGCCGGGAGGTTTTTGAAAAAAGAGGTGCCGTTTGTGGACGCCGGCGCCCAGCTTTTGATACGACTCGACGGGGAGGATAAAAGCACGGTCGATAGGACCATGGAGGATCTCTGGGAGGTGACAAGAAGGGCCGGGGCCGATGACATGGTCGTCGCCGAATCGAAGGCGAAGAGTGATCGGCTCTGGGAGGCGAGGAGGATCATCCGCGAGGCAGTTACGTGGGAGAGCCCGACGAGGGAGTCGGAAGACGTGGTGGTTCCGAGGGCCAATATCCCCGAGTTTGTCGAGAAGGCGAGGGGGTTGCTTACAGGTCTGGGGCTGAAGTCGATCTTTTTCGGCCACGCCGGGGACGGAAATATTCACGTGGAGATAATGAAGGGGGAGATGTCGGATGACATCTGGAGACAAAAGCTCCCACAGGCAAGGGAGGGTCTATATCATATAGCGGATCGATTGGGCGGGTTGATCTCGGGTGAGCACGGGATTGGGCTTATCAGGAAGGATTATCTTAAAATCTCGATCGACGAGGCGCAGTTAGCCGTGATGAGGCGGATAAAGGAGGCCGTGGATCCGAAGGGGATTTTAAATCCCGGAAAGATTTTTGTCTGAAAGCGGGGAAGGACTTTTCGCTGTTTATGATGAGGATTACATATGAGTAAGAAGCTAATAACTGCCTATATCTCTTCTGCTATTATAGCGATTCTACTGATCATTAAAGTTGACGATATACCATTTGTATATAACTCTTTAATTAATAAATATATTGTATGTTCAATTTTCATAGTTTCTCTTGTTTTATCTATAATTGGAAGTTATAAGGCAAGGTTGATATGGCTCGGTTTTCTTCCATTTTTCGCGTATTCTTATTTTATTTGTTATTTTAGAACTATTATTAATTTATATAGTTATTCACTTCTTTATCCTTTAATAAGCCTCCTCTCAATTATAGCTCTTATCTGTAGCTATTTATCTATCGACATTCAAAAAATAAAAATTAAAAAAGCATCGCAGACACCATTCAAATTATTCGTCACTTTCATAATATTACTAATAACAATGTTTATACTATTAAGATATCATGTCAAATTAAATGAAGTTAGTGACTTGTTTTTATTACCTTTGGATATGTTACTCTTTTTCTCATTAAAAGGTAGGTTTCTTTTAATAATCTTTTTAATCATGTATATTATAGCGATTATTTTACTCCGCATGAATGAACCGTGGGGTTATGTATTATCTACGATCATATTAATATCTCATGCCATTCCATCTATTACATTTATTTTGGCAATTATCACCGGAGGTAGCTCTGCTTTAATTTATGGGCCATATACTGTCGGTGAAATTGGTTCGGTTCCAGAAACTACGTATTTTCTCTTTTTTAAAGGATTACCTAGTTTCTTCGCATTGATTTTAGCAATTATTTTCATTTCATATTTTAAAGAGGATATTTTTGGAATCTTAACCAAAAAACTAAAAATTATAAGAGGGAAAATAAATTAAAAATTAGTTATAATCGGCATCATCACCTTATCTTCTCAAATAACCTGTCCCTTCTGATTCCCCTTTCCTGAATCTCATCTTCCCAAAATTTTGTCATCTCAAATATCGATTCGGTGATCTTCTTGGGGGTCATCTCTAATAGCTCTATAGTATGCGAGGCATCGATGATGGTCTGCGGATAGATCAGATGATAGTAGTCTGTGCCGATGGGTGGGTTTCCGAGGGCCCTCAAAAGCCCGATTATTGGAAGGGCGGCGCTGGAATAAGAAATTATCCTGGACCTGCTGTTATAAAAATAGATCATCTGTTCCGCAAGATCCCTCTGTGTGATGATGTCGGCCGCCGCAACATTCAGGGCCATATATCCCTCCCTTGCCTTTCTTATACACCTCACCATGGCCGTCGTCAGGTCCTCCACATCAATATACTGGACGAGGTACTTCCCACCTCCGATGAGATAGACAGGCTTATCAATGAGGGCGTTTCTGAAGTTGAGATAGAGGCTCGGGTTTAAATCTTTTGGGACGCCCCATCCCGTGATCGGGGCGCTCCTCAGGATGACGACCGGAAGTCCCCTTGATGCCACGGTATCAATCAGGTAGTTTTCGACGAGGAGATGTTCTTTCCCCTTATTGGAGATCGGGCGCCGTTGTTCATCCTCCTCGATGAATTCAACCCTCGGGATGCCGTAGACTTCCGATCCCGAGAGGTAGACAAAGGCGGATACGTTGAGGCTGTTTGCGATGTTGGCAAGCTTGATTGCCGTGGTGAGATTTAATTTGCTATATCGGCTTTTTCCCCTTTTATCTCTTGTCTCTATCTTGAGGAGGTGGAATACATAGTCGACACCTTGGCTTATATCGGACAGGATGGAGCTTTTGGTGATGTCGCCAAAGATGTATTCGACGTCTTCAATCGGTTCTGTGACCTCGTGTATGTCAAAACCCCGCACGCCGAAGCCGAGGCTTAAAAGCCTGTCTATTAAACTCTTTGCCAGAAAGTTTCCGGCGCCGGTAACCAGGGCCTTGATTTTATTCCTCCGGGGATATCTATTTGTAGCCTCCATACAGGAGAAAAGGCGCCCAGAAGCCCGGATAGGCGAGCCTCCGATAGCCCCTCTCCTTTTCGAGGTCTATTACCATTACTTGGGCGAGCCTCAGTGCCTCGGCCTTATCGTTGCTCTTTAGATTGTCGTAAAAGAAGTCGAAGAGCATCGCGGTCACGCCACGGTCTATCTTCCATACCGGGGCCAGAACCGATGTCGCCCCGGACACTAAAAATGCACCGGGAAATCCGCCGCTGCCGCCCCAGATGATTCCGGCGTTGTCCGCGGAGATTGTGACAAGATCGGCATCGAGACTCATCCCGATGACCTCGGTAACCGTGAGGTTACCGTCCTCGCCGTCTCCTCCGGTGAAGAGGATTTTGGAGCCTGAGTCAGATCCGGGTTTGATCACGCTGTGGGTGGTCATGTGGACCAGGTGGATTGCCCCCTTGTTGAGTTCATTTTTGAGGGTCATCTCCGTGGCCTTGTCTTTCTCAAGCATGATTGAGCCCGGGACACTCTCCGCCACATCCTTCATCTCAATGGGGGCGACCTTGAGCTGTGGGAAGCTTGCGGGATACTGGGCGTTTCCGATGACTATTCCGCCGATGTTCGAAGATGTCTCGACAGAAAGCGCCTCTTCCATGAGCTCTACTGTGGGGGCGTAGAAGATTGAATAATCGTCGACTACGAACCGCGGCCTCGGCATGAAGGTGTTCTGCGTATCCCTTTTTGAGACGAGGGCACTAAATGGGAGTTCATAGAGCTCAGGGCAAGGTATTATCCCGAGCCGTGTTATGCCGGAAAGCTCTTCGGTCGCCGGCGCCATGAGAATATTGTAGAGGAGATGTGCCTCGTCCTGGAAGGGGCTTATGGTATCTACGGCCTCGACGCTGTCCTTAAAAAAACCAACCTTGATCTCAAGAGGCTCATCATAAGCCTTAAGCTCCTTTGTGGATATGCCCTGTGCCGTGATGATATCGACCTTGAGATTTTTTACGTCGTATATCAAAACGGCGGTCTCAGGATCGAGGAGGCTCGAGATCCTATCCTCGATTCCCTTCTCCTGTGCAAAAAGAGGTATGAGAAAAAATGAGGATATGATCGTGATTGAGACGACAAAGATAAAAAATGATTTTCTCATAGATTCCCCCTTTTAAATTTTAAAATATTTCGTTCAATTATAGTGAAGGGATGGATGTTAAAATAATAAAGACCCTTATTTAAAGGATTATCTGTCCTAAAAAAATAGTCTATATCCTCTTAAACTCACTCGTTTCTCTTTACCTGAAGCATCCTGTCGAGCGCCCTCTTCGCCCCGGTCCTCACATCCTCCGGCACTGTTACAACGCCCCTCATCTCACAGAGTAAGTCATATATATCCTTCAGGGTGGTCTTTTTCATATTAGAACATACCATCTTTTCCGACGCCGGGAAAAAGTCTTTGTCGGGATTTCCCTTTTTGAGCGGGTACAGCATCCCTATCTCGGTTCCGATGATGAATCTCTTGTTTTGGGATTTTTTTATGTGCTCCAGCATCCCCGATGTGCTTGCAACGTGATCTGCGATGTCTATGACCTCGGGCCTGCATTCGGGGTGGACTATGAGTTCGGCGTCGGGATATTTCTTTCTCGCTTCTTTTATATCTTCGGGCGATAGTATCTCATGGGTGGGGCAGAAGCCGTCCCACCATTCGATCTCTTTTTCGGTAAACCTTGCGGTGTACTGGGCGAGGTTCTTGTCCGGCGCCATCAAGACCATGTCCGACTTTACAGACCCGACCACACTGATGGAGTTGGCCGAGGTGCAGCAGACGTCTGAGACCGACTTTACATCGGCGGTTGAATTTACGTATGTCACAAGCTGGGCGCCGGGGTATTTCTCCTTGAATTCTATGGCGTCTTCCTTGGTTATCATGTCGGCCATCGGGCATCCGGCGTCAGGCCTCGGGATGATAACGGTCTTTTCGGGGGATAGGATCGCGGCACTCTCCGCCATGAAGAGGACTCCGCAAAACACGATGATATCGGCGTCCGTCCGGGACGCCTCTATCGACAGCCCCAAGGAATCGCCCGTGATGTCGGCCACGTCCTGAATCTCGGGATTCTGGTAGTTGTGGGCCAAAAGGATGGCGTTTTTCTCTTCGAGGAGCCTCCTTACGGCGTCGTGGAGTTCTTTGTTGTCTCTATTTTTCATAAAGTGTTCGTAAAATGTTTTACTTGAAAATTTATAAGATATTATAATCAAAAGGTTTTAATGTCAATTCATTTTTGAGTCTTGACATCGGCCCGCTATTGTTGTAGATAGTTAGATTCGTCATCCTATAATTTAAAAATGAAATCCTTTCATAAAAAAGCTATTGAATTCGTTTTCGCATCGTTTTTGATAATTTTGATTTCGGGCTGCGCACAAAATCTCAAAAACGTCGTTTTGACAGAATCAAGGGCGGAAAAAGGTCAGAATATAACGTCTTCGACATCCTTTCCCGAGATCGAGCTTCCGCTTGTTATGAACGTAGAGGTGGCCGAGGAGCTCGATGAACTGAAAAAATCCCCATACTCGATAGAAAAGTGGCTTACTAGATCGGAGAAGTTCGCCCCTATGATGAAGGGGATCTTCCGCCGATATAATGTCCCCGAAGACCTCTTTTACGTTGCGGTCCTGGAGAGCGGATTTGATCCCCACGCCATATCGAAAAAGGAGGCGGGCGGGCCGTGGCAGTTTATACCGAGCACGGCCAAAAAGATGGGGATGAGGATCGACGAGTGGGTCGACGAGAGGAGGGACTACGAGAAGTCGACGATCCTCGCCGCAAAGTATTTCTCGTCGCTCTACAGTTCTTTTTCCGACTGGCATCTCGCCCTTGCCGGATACAACTGCGGCGGCGCGCCGGTTCGGAGCGCCCTCAAAAAGTGCGGGAATATCGGCCTTTGGGAGATCGCCGAGGAGGGGAGGCTGACATTTCAGGCGAGGAGCTACGTCCCAAGGGTCATCGCGCTGATAATGGTGATCAAGGAGCCGGAGAAATTTGGATTTGAGGCGCCGGAGGGAGTAAAGCCGTTTGCCTTCGACAAGGTCTATGTCCCCGGCGGGCTTCCGCTTTCGCTCTTTGCCGAGGTTATGGGGGTAAAAGAGGAGGTTTTGGAGGGATTGAATCCCGAGCTTTTAAGGGGCGTGACGCCCCCCGACGTCGATGTTTACGAGCTCAAGATCCCCGTCGGCAAAAAGCCGGTATTTCTCGAAAAATTTTCCGAGGCGCACAAGAATTATCTGGAGGCACACGATGGGAGGGGCGATGTTCTGCTAAAAAAGCCGGAGAGGTTTTTTTAGGGGGGATGCATTCTTTTGATTGGCTGAGTAACCTATTAAATGCTTGAATCACAAGCTACAATTCATCTGAAAAACTCTATTTAATCCCTTCAAGAATTGGCCTGTTTTTTACAGTTTTTTCCTGTTCCTTTTTTCTCTTAAAGGTTATTTTTTTCTCTGTCCAATACTCGAAATACTCATATCTTAGTGAGTCACTGGTATCAGCTTTTTTCACACAACCAACACACCCACCCCCAGATCTCTCTAACTACCTCATCACCGGGTACTGCCCGCTCCCCAAGACCCACCTGGTCCCCTTTTCGATATCGATTATCCTTATGATGTCGCTATCGAGGACCCTCTCGACGTTGTATTTATTCACATCGTCCCCCGCTACCTCCTTTTTGTCCCCCATATCGTAGAGCTTTTTTGCAAATTCGGGATTGAGCCTGTCGGGGCCGAGCAAAATCGGTATCTCCTCTCCATCCCTCTTTTCGAAATACACGGGCTGATCGGGCGTGTTGATGAAAAAGTATGCGATGTAGTTGTCGCCAGTCGAGATCGACAGCGAAAAAATCGGCCCGCTCTCAATAGAGAGCCCGTTTACCTCTCCATCCTCGGGATTTATGCTAAAAAGCCTCCCCCCGCTCTTGTCGTTGAATAAAAAGACCGCCTCGTCTTTGGTCCCGAAAAATCTCGGCGACGAAAATCCGAGGGGCGATGCCGATGTGGGCTCGTCCTCAAAAGATGAGGTCTTTACGAGATCTTTTCTTCCGCTCTTTACATCGAGCTTCATGAGCCTGCTATTCCCCCCGTCCCACTCGGTGTATAGGATAATCCTCCCGTCTGAAGAAATATCGAGATCAGTGGCCTTCGCCCTGACGACCAGTTTCTCGTTCCACGCCCCGCCCCTTGCGATGTGGATGTCCCCGTCCCTAATAAAGGCGATTTCGTCTCCGGAGTCGGTCCACCGCGGGGAAATCCCGATCCCGAGGTCGGCTATTTCATCACCTCCCTCTCCCGTGCCGTAGGGGACATTGATGATCTTGAGCCTGTTTTGATCCGAGATATCCAAAACCGCGATGAGATCTGTCCCATTGATCCTTTTCGGGGAGACCTCAAACGATGAGATGTTTATCGCGACATCGATAGACTTCTTCTCCTCGATGTCGTAGTATTTGAGCTTAGAGTAGTTGTCCAAAAAATAGATGCCGGTCCCTTCGGGCGCCCACTGGAGGGAGACCGCCTTTACGGTCTTGATCTTTGATTCGCCCTTGATATCGGAAAGGTATGTCATGCCGTTATCGATGTATGAGATATCGAAGACCTCGGGGGTTTTCCCCTTGTCACTGTCATCCCTCAGAAAGAGATAATAAAATCCCAAAAATATCAAAAGGAACAGAAAGGCAGTGATTACAAATTGCATGCCTTTATTTTCACCGTTACTCATATCTCACTCCTTGACTATTTGATTTTGAGATAACTATATTTATGACTTGCTAAATTTAGTTTAAATGGTATCCTATTAACAAGAGCTTTTTTAGATTGCGATTTTTTTAAAGCGTCTTTTTATACCATCTATAGGCGGGGAAGTCAAGATTGACGTTGTCGAGTCCCTCGGCTGAATTGAGTAAAGAGGTCTTGGATTTCTTCGGTCCAAACGGGCGTCTTTCAAATGTCCTCTCCGGCTTCGAGTTCAGAAAGGGACAGATGGATATGGCCGTCGAGGTCCTCTCGGCGTTACTTGAGGGGCGCCGCCTTATCGTCGAGGCTGGGACCGGGACGGGAAAGACCCTCGCCTATCTCATACCCATCCTCGTTTCCGGAAAAAGGGCGATTGTATCCACCGCGACGAAAAACCTCCAGGAACAGATATTCGATAACGACATCCCCATCATAGAGAGGGCGTACCGGAGGCCCGTCGGTGCCGTGTACCTCAAGGGGAGGAGGAATTATCTGTGTCTCAGGAGATTTTTCAACTTTCAGCGTCAGGGAACTTTTAAGTTCAAAGAGGAGGGTCTTCTCTTTCGGATAATAGAGACCTGGGTGAAAAAGACCGGCACTGGAGACAGGTCGGAGATAGCCGAACTCCCCGACGACTACGCCCCGTGGGGAGAGATATCGTCTGTTCCGGACAGCTGCCTCGGGGCGAAATGCCCCCATTTCGATGAGTGCTTTATAACCAGATTGAGGAGGAATGCCCAAAACTCCGACCTGATCGTGGTCAACCATCACCTTTTTTTCTCCGATCTCACAGTAAAGGAGAGGGGTGGGGTGGGGGTCATACCCCGCTATGAGGCGGCCGTCCTCGACGAAGCGCATAACCTCGAGGACGTGGCGACATCCTACTTCGGCGTCACGGTGTCCCCCTTTAGGGTAGATGAGGTCATCAGGGATCTCTTCAGGGAGGCGGGCTATGAGAAGATCGAGCATAAGAGGCTTTTTGACGCTGCCCGAAAGCTGGGCGAAGTCTCTGATAATTTTTTCGGTAGGATATTAGAAAAGGTGTCCGGGCGGGGCGACACCAGGACGAGGATTCGTGAGGGGTTTTTCACCTCGGACGACAAAAAGAGGGCGGCGGCGCTAAAAGACAGGCTTTTGATCCTTCGGGATCGGGTGAAAGACCTCGATACCGACATCGAATCGATCCTTTCGGTGGCAAGGAGGTGTGATGAGATACGAGATGACATCGACTTTATAGTCAATACCTCTGACAGGTCGTCCGGGGATTACGTCTTCTGGTGCGAGGCAAAGGGGAGGGGAGTCTTCCTTTCTGCAACGACCATCGATGTTGCGGGTGAGCTTGAGAGGAGCCTATATAAAAAGGTATACACGCTCATCTTTACCTCTGCAACCATTACAGTCTCCGGCGGCTTTGATTTTTTCCAATCCAACCTCGGACTGGATAGGGATTTCAGTCGAGACACCAAGTGCCTCGCGATAGACGGGGGATTTGATATGGCAAATCAGGTCCTCCTTTATGTCCCGAAGCACCTCCCGGAGCCGAAGAGCCCCGGATTTGTGTCCGCCGTAAGTTCGGTTATCGAGGATGCCGTCAGGATAAGCCGCGGCCGCGCGCTGATACTATTTACCAGTATAAAAAATATGACCGAGGTGTATCAGGTCTTGAATGGAAAACTCCCGATGAAGGTGATGATCCAGGGTGAGGCCCCTCGAAACGTCCTGCTAAAGCGGTTTCGCGAGGATATAGGTTCGATTCTCCTTGCGACGTCCTCCTTCTGGGAGGGGGTCGATGTCCCCGGAGAGGCGCTGTCTTTGGTCATCATCGATAAGCTCCCATTCGACTCGCCGCAGGATCCGATCATTGAGGCCAAGATGGAGTATCTAAGAGACAGGGGGCAGGTTCCGTTTTTAGATTACCAGCTTCCCCGTGCTGTTATATCGCTGAGGCAGGGGCTGGGGAGGCTCATCCGGTCGAAGAGAGACAGGGGGGTCTTGGGAGTCCTCGACTCACGGCTCTATAAGAGGAATTACGGAGGTGTATTTTTTGAGAGCCTTTCCGATTATCCGATTACAGACAGGATCGAGGATGTGGAGGACTTTTTTTGCGATATTGAGGAAACGGCGTGATAACCAAAACCCCTTGACTATCGTGATATAGGTAATATATATTAGACTATGGAGATTTATATCCTTTGGGTCCCAATCCCCTCTTCTAGTTTTGATCGGATAAAGATAAAAGGGGTGGAAAACGAGCTTAAATTCATACTATATTTCAGAGGATTCTAAATAAACTTGAGTTAATTAGAGGTATTACGAGATTTTTTAGTAACATCGTAGGTGGCAAAAGTGAAGAATTCTCTGGAGGACATCGATGAGACGATTAAAGGTTGTGGTCACGGGACCTTTTAACAGTGGGAAGACGCAATTTATAAAGACTTTGAGCGAGATTGATGTCGTGAGTACCGAAAAGAAGATCACCGCTCCCGAACTGGCAGCTATAAAAGGTGAGACCACCGTTGCATTGGACTTCGGGAAGGTGACCCGCGGCAAAGATAAAATATACATTTTTGGAACTCCGGGGCAGGAACATCTTCAGATCATGTGGGAAGTCCTCACGGAGAACATGCTGGGATTTATTGTCGTAGTCGATTCCACCGATCGGAGGAGGTTTAAGGAAGCTAAGAATACGATCAAATTTTTTTCCGACATCCTCGAAGAGCCGTTTGTTGTTGCAGCCAATAAGCAGGATCTATCCGAGGCCTTATCTGTGGATGAGATGAAGGTCGAGCTTGATCTCGACGAGAATGCAACGATTCTGCCGTGTAATGCCAAAGATAAGAGTAGTGCCGAAGCCGTTTTTAATTCGTTAATTGAAAAGATTTAATTTTTAGGGGGGGAGTGTGGTTGTTTCTAAGGCGGAAGCCTTGACAAAGAAAATAATGGAGCTTTCAGGTGGTATACTTGGTGTTGAAGCCGCGGTACTTGAGACGTATGAGGGCCTAGTATTGGCATCTACGCTTCCTACAAGTACCGAGGAGGAAATCATAGCGGCTGTATCCTCCGCTACCCAGAGTATAGTCAATCGGGCGGTCAAGGAGTTGAAGCATGGGGATAATCAGAACACCCTGGTGTTGAGTTCATCGGGGCAGATCATACTCACCGACATAGAGGGGAAGGCTCTTTTGACCGTTATAGCCAAGAGGGATGCCAACATCGGACTAATATCCGTAATGAGCCGTCATATCGCCGGGGATATAAAGGGGCTCTTACCTTATTGATCGCTTGAGAGAGCCATCGTTATGGATTTTGATGCTGACAATCGAGTTGTTGTTTCGCCCAGATCCTACGCCAGATTGAGGTCCCTCCTCATAAGAAGGTCGAACTTAAACATCAGCCTTTATAAAGATGTTTATCTCCGGCGAAGACTCAGGCTCAGAATGAGGATCAGCCAATGCAAAACAACAGAAGATTATCTGAAGCTGGCGGAGAGCAACCCGGAGGAATACCGAAAGCTTGTATCGACCCTGACGATTAATGTCACAAGGTTTTTCAGAAATTTCGAGACGTTCAAAAAGATAAGTGGAGTCGTAATTCCACAAATTGTAAAGAACAGGGAGGAAAGGGGCGAGAGGAAGATTAATGTCTTGAGCGTCGGATGCTCAACGGGGGAAGAGCCTTATAGTGTCGCAATCCTGTTTTTGGAATATTTAAAAAAGACGAAAAAAGACTTCGATTTCAGGGTTATCGGGACAGATGTCGACAAAAAGGCGCTCTTTGTCGCCATCAAGGGTATATATTCTAAAGATAAGGTCTTTGATGTCCCTGAAGATATGCTAAACGATTATTTTAACGCCACGGCTCAGGGGTATCAGGTCTCAAGTGAGTTAAGAAGCTCCGTCGTATTCTTAAAGAAAGATGTTCTGACCCATCGAGTACATCGCAGATTTGACCTGATTTTGGCTAGGAATATTCTTATATATTTTTCGAGGAGCTATCAGGAGGTATTGGAAGAGAGGTTCCACAAACAGCTTGTACAGGGTGGCTTTTTGTCATTGGGGAGAACGGAGTCTTTGGTGGGTCGGGGTCGGCAGCTTTTTAGTGCAGTCAGTGTCCCCGACAGGATTTATCGTGCAAAATAAATTTTGTGTTCCTTTTTGATCAACACTAGTGTAATATGGCAAGCAAGAGTTTGGGAGGATGAGAAATGAGAATTGAGATCGGATATAAATTCATTTTTGGTTTTCTTTTAGTCATTCTTACATCCGTTATTATTACTTCGTTGGTGGATGCCGTCAATCTGGTCGATGATGAACTGTTAAGACGGGTCATCTCAGCCTTATCATCGATTTTGGTAGGTTTGGTGTTGGGGTGGGTTTTCACCCGTGCCTTCACAAAAGATTTTAGGGAGCTTACTAATACTACGGAAATTATCAGTCAGGGAGACTTAAGTAGATACATAGATATCTCTCATGGAAAGATGTTTCCTGATGAGACGGTCGACCTGGCCAACGCAATAAATCGGATGTTGGGGAGTCTTCGGGATCTCGTAGGGCATATAAAGGGCGCCGCTTTAGAGGTTTCTGACTCTGCTCAGTCCCTTTCCGCCTCGGCCGAAGAGATAAACGCATCTACCGAGGAGATAGCATCTACCATTGAGCAGATCTCGAGGGGTGCCGAGAGCCAGGCGGAGCTGGTCGATAGGACATCGGCTTCGATAAAGGAGATAGCGGGAAGTATAGACCGTGTTGCCAAGACCGCTTCTGACCTTGCGGAATCCTCCGGCAGGAGCCAGGAGGAGGCGAAGTCTGCGGGACAGATGGTTGACAGCGCTATGGACAGGATGATGGAGGTCTTGACCAACATAGAAAAGATCGGAAAGGAGATGCTGGAGTTTTCCGAGAAGGCCAAGGAGATAGGAAAGATAGTGGAGGTAATCGGGGGTGTGGCTCAGCAGACAAATCTTTTGGCCCTCAATGCCACCATTGAGGCGGCCAGGGCCGGTGAGTACGGCAGGGGCTTTGCCGTTGTCGCCGATGAAATACGAAAGCTTTCGGAGAGCACGACAAAGTTCACAGAGGAGATTACCGGTATCGTAACTGAGATAGGTGAAGGTAGTGAAGAGGCCATAAGTGATGTTAAGGAGGTTCTCAAAAATATCCAAGATGGAAAAGGCGTTATAAACTCGGCGGTTCAATCGCTGGGAGTGATCGTAAGGATAGCTCTGGATTCCCTTCACGAACTCAACAGGATATCTGATCTTACACAGCAACAGACCGAGGGTGCCGAAAAAATGGTCAAGGCCGTCGATGAGATAGCAAAGGTGGCAGAAGACAATGCCGCCTCAACAGAAGAGGTATCGGCCGCCACAGAGGAACAGACCGCATCGATGGAAGAGATGGCCTCCTCGGCACAGGAACTCTCTGATACCGCTGAGGAGCTCAAGTCTGTAGTTGACAGCTTCAAACTGGAGTCCGAGGTATAGTATCGTGGAGGGTTATGCAGAAAAGGGACATCCCGAAGAGCAGATAATATCTTTTGAACTTGCAAAAGAGGTCTTTGGATTAAATATAGGGAACGTGGAGCGGATTGCCTATCTTGAATCGATAATCCATGTCCCACGTGCCCCTTCCTTCATTGTTGGAATCATGAACATGGCGGGTCGTATTATTACACTCGTGGATCTCTCCAAGATTCTGGAGCTTGAAGAGAGGGGGAATTTTGAGCAGGTTATAATCCTCGAAAGGGAGGCAATAAACATTGGACTTCTTACGGGTTTGGTGACTGATGTAATAACCATAGACGAAGAATCAAAAACCGATAGCGTAATAATGTTGGATGCCAAGGATAAGGGCTTCGTCTCAGCAGTAATAAACACCGGGGACATAATTGTAAATTTGTTGGATGTAGACAAACTTTTTGATTTTATAAGTAAATCTTTTTCCGAGTTATAAGATGGGTCATACGATTTTAGTAGTTGACGATGCCACCTTCATGCGCACTATGTTAAGAGACATACTTACTGCTGGGGGTTTTGAGGTAATAGGAGAGGCAAAAGACGGTTCAGAGGCGGTGGAGCAGTTCAGAAAGCTGAATCCGGATATTACCACAATGGATATAGTTATGCCCCTCAAGAGTGGTATTGATGCGGTGAAAGATATTATCTCCATTAAAAAAGATGCCAGGATTATCATGTGCAGTGCCCTGGGACAGGAAACTTTGGTAATAGAGGCGATCAATGCCGGTGCAAAGGATTACATCGTTAAGCCCTTCGAATCGGAGAAGGTCATAGAGATAGTCGGAAAGGTGGCCGGTCTAAAGTAACCCATGTTAAGGGAAAAGTTGATCGTCATTGCCGCCTCAACCGGTGGTCCAAGGGTATTAGTTGAGATCTTCTCAGAGATACCCAATGGTCTCCCCTCCGTTTTTGTCGTGGTTCAGCACATTCTTCCAAAGTTTGTAGGTTCTTTTGCAAGGCGCCTGAGGAAGGTTTCTAAAGTTCCTGTTCGGATTGGAACCCATGGTATGAAGTTGAAGGTGGGTTCGGCCGTTTTGGCCCCCGGAAGAAGGCATCTTATTTTAGTTAAGAACGAAGAGGACGTAAGTATAGTTCTGGATGATTCGCCACCGAGAAAAGGAGTGATACCGTCTGCAGACCTGACCATGATCTCCGCCGCCCCCATCTATCAGGAGTGTCTTATGGGAGTGATACTCACCGGCATGGGAAGCGACGGATTGGAGGGATTTAAGGCTGTAAAGGAGGCGGGCGGGCTTACGGTTGTCGAAGACGAAGAATCGTCGGCCGTTTACGGGATGCCGGGAGAGGTTATTAAGATGGGATTGGCGGATAAAATTCTAACACCTGAAGATATAGCAAAAGAGATAATTCGATTTTCCTGGGAGTAGCACAACCATGGATATGACAAGATACAAAAAGATCTTCATGGAAGAATCACGGGAACATCTGTCAAAGTTGAACCGGCTTGCCCTTGAACTCGAAAAAGACCCTGGAAATATAGATGTAGTCAATACGATCTTCCGAGAGGCGCATTCGGTCAAGGGAATGGCCTCTTCAATGGGATACGATCCGATCTCGGAGTTGACTCATAAAGTAGAAGACCTCATGGATTTTGCGAGAAAGGGGGAGCTTGTTATTACCCCGGAGATCGTTGATGTAATACTAAAATCAATAGATATTTTAGAAATCCAGTTGAAGGCTGTAGAAAAGGATGGGGATCCGAGTGAGGGATTGGGGAATATTTTGGAAATGCTGGATGCCGCAATTTTCGGGAGGTCTCCTTCGGCTGAGGTCGAAACCAAAAAGACAGACGAGCTTGAGGAGGAGATCCCAAAACCGACACCCCCGTCAGAAGAGATCCTCGATTCCACCTTCAAGGTTGTGATAAGGGTGGATGTAAACGCCCCGAAACCGCATGTGAAGGCCCTTTTGGGTGTCAAGAAGCTCACCGAGATCGGAAGGGTTATGGGCCTTTCCCCCGACCTCGAAACGCTCAAGAAAGGTTTTATCAGCGGGTGGGGAGATGAGCCTTGGGGGGGGGAGATTAAGGTCAACCTTTTGTCCGGTGTGGGTGAAGATGACATCATAAGGGCCCTTGACGGGCTTTCTGATATATTGGGATACGAGATATATAAAATCGATAATAAGGTCGATCTAGAGCACAATTCTGTTGTATCTCCCGCCGAGGAATCGATCTCTGAAGAGATAGAGACAAAAGAAGAGCCGGATTTTGTTGGGGAAGACGGAATTGTGAGCATCGAGGAGATGCTCCCGTCAGGCGAGATACTGTCCGAGCTTCCACGTTCGGTCAGGATAAGCACTGACCTCCTTGAGAGCTTCATCAACCTCGTGGGAGAGCTCCTAATCACCAAGTCACACATCGAGGAGGCGGGGAGGGGATTGGGGGTGCAGGCACTTGACGATGCGGTCAACCGGCTCGAAAGCCTGATCAGGGAACTCCATGCTCGGATTATCACCGTGAGGATGATGCCGCTTGAGAGTATCCTTGCAAGACTCCCGCGATTGGTCAGGGATCTTGCCCGAGAAAAGGGAAAAGAGGTGGATTTTTCCGTCACTGGCGGTGATATAGAGCTTGACCGATCGATTCTCGAGGAGCTTACAGACCCGCTCGTTCATATCTTGAGGAACGCCATAGATCATGGGATAGAATACCCGGAAGAGAGAGAGCTGCTCGGGAAATCCCGCCGCGGTAAAATAACCCTAAATGCTTACAGGGAGAGGGATCTCGTATTCCTTGAGGTCTCCGATGATGGGGCAGGCATGGACCCGCATAGGATCAAGGAGTCGGCGATATCGCGGGGAGTTATCAGGAAAGAGCAAGCGGACCTTTTGAGTGATAATGATCTGATCCTGCTTACCTTTATGCCTAACCTTTCCACCTCGAAAGAGGTATCCGACATTTCGGGGAGAGGTGTAGGTATGGATGTGGTAAAAACCAAGGTGGAATCCTTAGGAGGCTCTGTAAACCTGGAAGCGCCAAAGGGCGTGGGGACGAAGGTAATCCTTGTACTCCCTTTGACTGTGGCTATAATTCAAGCACTTTTGGTCAGGGCCAGCGGTGAGACCTTCGTATTACCTCTCAGCAAGACAATTAAATCGGTCGAAGTGGAGAGGACCGCCGTACAAAGGAGCCAAAACCAGAGGGTCGTTCTTTTGGACGGGGAAATGATCCGTCTATTTTCACTTTCCGATCTCCTCGGGCTTCAGGGCGAAAAAAAAGAGAAACGTATAATAACATTGATATTAATAGAAGTGAGGGGGAGGAGTATGGGATTGGAGGTGGATGAGATTTTGGGCAGCCAGGAGGTCTTCATAAAGTCCTTGGGCCAGCCGCTCGAGATGATACACGGTTTTTCCGGGGCGACCATACTCGGTGACGGAAAACCAGTTTTAATCCTCGACGTTGTGAATCTATTTTGATGTATGGGTATGGAAAATAAAGAATTATTGCAAAAAAAGGTGGGCATCCTTGAGAGCTGTTCAAGACAAGCGCTTTTAAATTCGGCCGTTGCGCTTTCTCAGATGACGGGAGAGACTATAAATGTTGGAAATCCTTGTGTAGAAATTATAAAGAACGGTAAAATCTCAAGCTTTATCGAGAAGGACTCAGATAAGATAACCCTGATCAGGTTAAATATATATGGTCAGATCGAGGGGGATATCTGTCTTGTGCTCTCCGATGATCACACAAAGAGATTGATCGAAAAAGTGGCTTCTAAAAACCTCCCCGGAAAGATGTTGCAAGGTTTTAATGACTCAATTCTGGGAGAGGTGGGAAATATCGTGGCAGTATCTTATATCAACATCTTGGGGGAGACATTTGGCACGGTTTTAATGCCCTCTGTTCCCAATCTCTCGTTTTTGGAATCAAAAGGTACTCTTTACGAAGCAATCTTCGGGAATGGTAAAGCTACAAAATATAGCCTTGCAATGACAAGCAAATTTAATATAGGCGATAAAGGGATCGATCTGGTGTTTTTATTGTTTTTGGTTTCAGGATCCCTTGATTCTTTGATGGAAGATTTCTAATGAATGCGACTGAGGTGAAGCGTCTTCTCCTCGAAGTAAAGGAGGGGAATGTAAGTATTGATGAGGCAATCGACCGGTTAAAGGCCCTCCCGTTTGTCGATCTAGGATTCGCCATGCCCGATACTCACCGTGCGTTGAGACAGGGTTTCCCGGAGGTTGTTATGGGGGAGGGCAAAAAGCCTGAGGATATAGCCGAAATAGTAAAAAGCCTCTCAGGTTATGGAAATAATGTCCTTGTCACCAGGGTGGGCTCGGAGATGGCGGTTGAAGTTCAGAAAAAAATCCCAAAGATAAAATATCACGAGCTGGCAAGGGCCCTCGTGTTAAGAGAGAGAGATACGGATGAGATTGGAAAAGGGACTATCATGGTGGTTACCGCCGGGACATCGGATATCCCAGTAGCCGAGGAGGCGGCATTGGTATCGGAGCTTATGGGCAATCGCACAAAGAGGCTCTACGATGTCGGTGTCGCGGGTATCCACCGCCTTATGGGTCATATAGAGGAGATAAGAAAGGCGAATGTCCTTGTAGTCGTTGCCGGGATGGAGGGGGCGCTTCCAAGTGTGATAGGGGGTATAGTGGATCGGCCGGTCGTAGCGGTTCCCACAAGTATTGGGTATGGGGCCGGGTTTGGGGGGATTTCAGCCCTTTTGGGTATGCTAAATTCGTGTGCCGCGGGAGTGAGTGTTGTTAATATAGACAACGGTTTCGGCGCAGGATATGTGGCCTCATTGATAAACAGGTAGTCACATCGTTTGTCGTCGTAAGTTTTTTGCTCGATGCGGCACCTAAAAATTTTTCAGAAAGATAGATATCACAGATACAGAAGCTGGGTTTGTCGGTGATCAAAACTTTTTTTGCTTTAGGAATTAATTGGGGAAAATATTATATATTGATGCCTTTTCCGGCATCTCCGGGGATATGACGCTTGGCGCCCTCATATCCCTTGGCTTCGATATAGGAATCTTGACCGAAGAGCTCAATCGTATCGGGATTGTTGCAAATCCCGTTGTTAGAAACGTCAAGAAAAGCGGGATATCGGCGATAGACTTTTCGCTGTCTTATGATGAGGGGAAGGAAGTAGACCGGGATTATGCGTCTATAAGAAAGATGCTTACCGATAAGATGTCTTCGGGTCACGCAAAGGAGGTCGCCCTCGAGATTTTCGCCCTGCTGGCAGAGGCCGAGGCCGAGGTGCACGGCGAGGACATCGAGAGGGTCCACTTTCACGAGTTGGGGGCGATAGATTCAATCGTTGATATCGTTGGGGTGTCCCTTGGTTTTGCCTCGCTTGGACTGATAAAGGTTGTCTCCGGGCCGGTGCCTGTGGGAAAGGGATTCGTGCAATCAAGACACGGGACGCTGCCTGTTCCCGCGCCGGCGACAGCTATTCTCTTAAAAGGCATTCCCGTATTCAATTCCGGTGTTGATGGTGAATTGGTAACACCAACCGGAGCCGCAATCCTCAAGGCAATGGTGAATGACTTTGGGGGTATCCCGAACATGATAGTTGATGATATAGGTTACGGGGCGGGGGACAGGAATTTTAATGATCGACCAAACCTTCTCAGACTCATAGTCGGATCGGAGGCACATCCTTTTCTCACCGATGAGGTGGAGGTATTGACCACCCACATTGACGACATGAATCCACAGTTCTATGATTTTGTGATGGAAAGGCTTTTCGATGCCGGCGCCCTTGATGTTACACTTACTCCACTTATTATGAAGAAGGGGAGGTCGGGTATTGCGCTGACGGTGATATCGGAGCCTCCTAAAAGCCATTCCATAATAGATATAATTCTTTCTGATACAACGAGCTCGGGACTCAGGATCAAGAGGGAAAAGCGCTTTAAGCTCGATCGATGGATAGAAGAGGTAAATACGGAATTCGGCACGATACGTGTGAAATTCACTTCTGATGCTGATGGCACACTTATGGGTGCCTATCCCGAATATGATGATGTAAAGAAGGCGGCAAAATCCTCTGAGTTGCCTATTTTGGAGGTGTATAGGAGACTGACTGTTCTTCTTGAGAAGGAACATAAGATTGGACAAAAGATTATAAGGGATTGGGAGCTTAAAAATGGTGTTGGGAAGTGACAAAAAAGGTGTAATTTTAGTCGTCGACGATGAGGTCATTGTTCGCGATATCCTAACCGACGTCCTCGAAAGCGAGGGATATGAGGTGAGGACCGCTGGCGACGGAATAGAGGCGCTGCACATCATAAAGAGGGAGCCGCCGGATTTGATAATCACTGACCAGAAGATGCCCAGGATGGGGGGAATGGCGCTCCTCACTCAGGTCAACAGCTTGAGGACAAGAATAACCACCATAATGATGACCGGCTTCGCGACGGTAGAGACGGCAGTGGAATCAATAAAACAGGGTGCTTATGATTATATCATGAAGCCCTTTCAGTATTCTGACCTTTTGAGGGTGGTGGAGCATGCCATTGAAAAGCAGAAGTTGATTCGGGAGAACCTTGAGCTCAAAGAGACCATGGCTCTATACGATATAAGCAGGGCTATAAGCTCCCATCTTAATCTCGATAATGTGCTTTCGATGTTTGTGGACACACTCTTCAAAGAGGCCGATGCAGACGCAGTTTGCCTCTGTATGAAAGAGTTGGCGGTTGAGGGACAGAATAACTATTTAGTCAAGGCGAAGGATGTTGGACTACACAAGAGGATGGGAAAGATTATTGACTGGGATGAGGCTTTTTCGTATCTCGATGGGAGGGAAGGAATAGTCCTCCAAAAGGATAAAATACAAAAAGAAGCTAAATTAGTTAAAGATACTAAGGGGATGGAATCCATTCTTCTTCTCCCTATGTTTATTAAGGATAGGATTGTGGGAGTCGTCGTCTTATTTTCTTTTACAAGGGGTTATGCTTTTACTGAGGGATTGAGGAAGTCGCTTTCTATACTGGTCAACAATGTATCCGTTGCGGTAGAAAATGCCAAGCTCTACGAGGACATCGTCGGCATCCTGGAGGATACGATAAGCAGCTTCGCCAGGACCCTCGATGCCAAGGATAAGTATGCGAGCGGGCATTCCGAGAGGGTCACTCGATATTCATTGATAATCGCCCGGGCGATGAAGCTACCACGGGAGGATATAGATCTCCTCGCACAGGCGGGTATCCTGCACGATATAGGGAAGATAGGAGTGAGTGATTTGCTCCTCAACAAGAAGGGGAAATTGGAATTGAGTGAGTATGAAGAGACCAAATTACACCCTGTCATAGGGAGGAATATTCTCGCCCCGATCGAGCAGTTCGAGGAGGTGGCGAAGATTATCTACCATCACCATGAGCGTTACGACGGGAAAGGGTATCCTGACGGACTCGGAGGTGAAGATATCCCACTCCTTTCCAGGATTATCGCCGTGGCAGACGCCTATGATGCGATGACATCCACGAGGGCATATAGGGAGAAGGTGGGTCAGGAGATGGCCACAAAGGAGATCGAGTTAAACTCGGGGACTCAGTTTGATCCCAAGGTCGTTGAGGCATTTCTTAAAGTTTCGGGACATCTTGACAATGAGGAAGACTCTTAATATAATAAGCTATTGAAAAAAACAAAAGAATTATTAATAAAGCTTGCCGCTACCGGATTTGGATTGGGTTATCTCCCTTTTGCACCTGGGACATTCGGCACCGTCTTGGGCGTCCCGCTGTGTCTTTTGTTTAAGGAAGGGGCACCGTGGCTTTATATCGTATTTACATTAGTATTCATATTAGTGTCGATCGGGATATCCGGGGTTGCGGAAAATATTTTTGGCGAGCATGACTCTAGAAGAGTGGTCATTGACGAGATAGCGGGCTATCTTGTCACTATGGTTTTCATTCCATCCCGTTTGGATCTTTTTGTGCTCGGTTTTGTTGCCTTCAGATTCTTTGACATTCTAAAGCCTTTTCCAGTCGGTTATATCGACAGGCGTATGAAGGGCGGGATAGGTGTCGTTTTAGACGATGTAGCCGCAGGCATTTATGCGAATTTTACTCTTTGGGGATACATCTTGGTAAGGGGATTAATTGAGAGGTGAAATAGTCACCATCGGAAACGAGCTCATCTGTGGACTTGTAACGGACACTAATTCCCCGTATATAGCAGAGAGGCTTATGTTTTTGGGGGTGGAGCCTCTTTTCATAACCTCGGTTGGCGACGACGAGTGGGCTATAGAAGACGCCCTCTTGAGGGCGATAGGGAGGGTGGAAGTCGTTATTGTTACCGGCGGTCTCGGTCCAACGCCGGACGACATTACATCTCGTGCCGCCGCAAAATCTATGGGAAAGAGGCTGGTGCTTTCACCCGAGGCTTTGGAACACATAAAAAAAAGATACAAGAAAAGGGGAATTAATCTCGATTCTCATGCGGAGCGTCAGGCCCTAATACCTCAGGGGGCAAGGGTCATAATAAATCCGGTCGGTACCGCCCCGGGATATTATGTGAGTCACAAGGGGAAACACCTCTTTTTCATCCCCGGTGTTCCAAAAGAGATGAAGGTGATTATGGATCAGGGCGTTCTTCCGATCATCTCTGACGAAATCCCTCGAGATGTTTTTTCGGCCCGAAAGGTGCTAAAGATCTTTGGACTGACCGAATCCCAGGTATATGAAAAGGTCAAGGATATACAGAACGACACGGAGAGGGTAAAATTGGGTTTTTTGCCGATATTTCCGGAAAACCACTTATCGATAACCGTTCGGACAAAAACTTCCGTGGCGGACGCCCAGAAGATTCTCGATCGTGTGGAGGAGTCGATGAGGGATGCCCTGGGGGACATGGTTTTCGGGGAGGATGAAGATACATTGGAGAAGGTGGTGGCGGGGCTTCTGAAATCTGTGGGGAAGACCGTTTCTGTGGCGGAATCTCTGACGGGCGGACTTTTGGCAGAGAGACTTACAAATATCCCGGGAAGCTCTGACTATTTCGAGAGGGGAGTCGTTACCTACAGCGACGAATCAAAGGTTGAGCTGCTTGGTGTTGATAAAAAACTTATCTCGGATTTCGGGGCCGTGAGCGCCCAGGTAGCCGAGGCGATGGCACTAGGTATAAAGAAGATTTCAGGCACCGATATCGGCGTATCCACAACAGGGATCGCCGGGCCCGGAGGCGGGTCCGAAAAGAAACCTGTGGGGACGGTCTTTATCGCCCTTGCATATGATGATGGGGGCAGGGTTTCCGTTAGGTCTCACCGTTACGGATTTTTTGGAGACAGGGAGAGGATACGAAAGATCTCGTCTGAAATGGGACTTGAGTGGATAAGGCGATATATCATAGACGAAGGGGAAAAGGAGAGCGCAAATTAGATGATGGTTGGATCGATTATGGGTGCCGATATATAGGTGGGTGCGTGAGGGGGGGGGGAGGAGGGAGTAGTCCTTGTCAATGCTGAGATTATTTATAGCGACTGATCCCGATAGTGGATTGAAGGAGAGGATGGGTGAGATTATAGGCTCACTAAAGGTCCCCAACGACGGCGTGAAGTGGGTGAGGCTTGATGGGATTCACCTGACCATCAAGTTTTTTGGAAACATAGATGAAAAGGAGATTTCAAAGATTTCCGAGGTATCTAAAAGGACACTCGAAGGGGTGGGTGATATAAAACTAAAGATTCGTGGGCTTGGAACTTTCCCCGGCGGCAATAGACCCAGGGTCATATGGGTGGGGATTGGTGGAGAGGTCGACCGTTTGGCGGCCTTAAAGAGCGACATCGAAGATGCCCTTTATGATCTGAGTTATCCGAAAGAAGACAGGCCATTTAATCCCCATCTGACCATTGGGAGGGTAAAGGGGAGGCCGCCTGTAATGGCGCTTGAAAAAATTAAAGATATGAGAGATATTGAGGTGGGGGATATGGTTGTCGGCGGATTTCACCTATTTAAAAGTGATCTTCGTCCGACAGGGGCTGTATATACGCCCCTTGAATATTATTCCTTGAAATGAAGTGAGGGAAGAAATGGCCTTGGATGAAAACAAAGAGAAATCCTTGAATTTGGCTCTATCCCAAATCGAGAAGCAGTTTGGCAAAGGGGCCGTTATGAAATTGGGCGAAGGGGCTGAGATTGCCGATGTCCCGGTAATTCCCACCGGTTCCATCGGACTTGATATTGCCCTCGGTGTCGGAGGTATCCCCACCGGCAGGATCATAGAAATATACGGCCCCGAGGCATCGGGCAAAACGACCCTTGCCCTTCATATCATAGCGGAGGCCCAAAAGTTGGGCGGCGTTGCGGCCTTCATCGATGCGGAGCACGCCCTCGACATTAAATACGCCAAGGCCTTGGGGATAAAGACCGATGAACTTTTAATTTCCCAGCCCGACACGGGAGAGCAGGCACTTGAGATTACCGACATACTGGTCAGGAGTGGAGCGGTGGATGTGCTGACGGTGGATTCCGTGGCGGCATTGGTGCCCAGGGCGGAGATAGAGGGTGAAATGGGGGATTCCCACATGGGGCTTCAGGCCAGGCTGATGTCCCAGGCAATGAGGAAGCTAACATCGTCTATATCCAAATCGAAGACCTCGGTTATCTTTATAAATCAGATAAGGATGAAGATAGGTGTTTTTTTCGGGAATCCTGAGACCACAACGGGTGGAAATGCCCTGAAATTCTATTCCACCGTACGTCTCGAGATCAGGAGGATCGGGGCGCTGAAAGAGGGTCAAGATGTTGTAGGAAATCGGACCAGGGTCAAAGTTGTAAAGAACAAGGTGGCCCCGCCCTTCAGGGAGGTGGAATTTGATATCATCTACGGGAAAGGTATCTCTAAAGAGGGATCAATTTTGGATCTGGCCGTAGATGAAGGAATAATAGATAAGAGCGGCACGTGGTTCTCCTACGGAGACGAGCGGATGGGCCAGGGACGTGAGAATGTGAAGAACTTCCTTATTGAAAATCCGAACATTTCAGCTGAAATCGAAAGGAAGATCATGGAGAAGCACGGCTTATTGAAAAAAATTGTGAATGCAACACCTTAGGAGGAAGAGATGGAGATAAATGAAATTTTAAAGATAGGGGTGAAGCAGGGGGCCTCAGACGTCCACTTGAAGGTGGGTCTGCCTCCGGTCCTTCGGATTGATGGATCCCTTTTTCCTCTTAAGAGCACCCCCCGGATTACACCTGACGAAATAAATCGGATGTCCGAGAGCATAATGAATAAGAAACAGCTCGAAAGATTCAAAGACCTCAACGATATTGACCTCGCATACGGTGTTCCTGGCCTTGGAAGGTTCAGGGTCAATGTGTTTCAGCAGAGGGGGACTATGGGCATAGTGCTCCGTTCAATCCCTGTAAAGATCGATACCATCCCCGAACTAAATCTCCCCTCGGTTCTTGAACACATTGCGTCGGAGATAAGGGGGCTTGTCCTCGTCACGGGCACGACAGGCTCAGGTAAGTCTACAACCCTTGCATCTATGATGGATTATATTAACTCAAACAGGACATGTCACATCCTCACGATCGAGGACCCGATAG
>CAZDOD010000008.1:26805-32505 GCA_964506935.1 uncultured Thermodesulfobacteriota bacterium
AAGAGCATTATAAATCAGAGGGAAATCGGTTTTGACACCCTCGCCTTTGCCGGTGCTTTAAAGAGCGCTCTCAGGCAGGATCCCGATGTTATATTGGTGGGGGAGATGAGGGACTTCGAGACGATAGAGACGGCACTCACGGCGGCCGAGACCGGACACCTCGTCATGAGTACCCTACACACCGTGGACGCCACGGAAACCGTGGCCCGTATAATATCGGCCTTTCCCCCTTACCACCAGCAACAGGTGAGAAATCAGCTGGCCAGTATCTTAAAAGGAGTTATTTCCCAGCGCCTCGTCCCGAGGGCCGACGGCAAGGGTAGAGTGCCGGCCGTTGAGGTATTGGTTTCTACCTCACTCATCAGAGAGTGCATTGTCGATAAGGACAAGACCAAGGAGATTCATGACGCCATATCGAAGGGATTTACCGTTCACGGAATGCAGACCTTCGACCAGTCTCTTATGTTTCTCTTCCGAAAGGGCCTCATCTCTTACGAGGAGGCGCTCAGGCAGAGCACAAATCCCGACGATTTCGCCCTGAGGGTCAAGGGGATATCGTCATCGAGTGATGCCAGATGGGAAGATTTTGATAGAGAAGAGTCCGGAGAGGACGTTTCCAGCGACGTCGATGGAAGCCTCAAGACATCATCAAAGGAGAAAAAAGAGGAAGACGATATTGAAATAGAGAGGTTCTAATTTGCTTCAATCCCAAGAGGAGAGGGTGCACGCCTCTGCACTCAGGAGCCTCAATATGAGGGCCCACAGCGTAAATGAGCTTAAGCGAAAGCTCTTAAACAAGGGAATGGACGAAGGTGTTATCGACGGGGTGCTTACGCGGCTCGAGCAAGTAGGCCTTCTTGATGACCGTGATTTTGCGATGAGGTATGTGGAATACGGATTTTTGAGGAAATCGTGGGGGATGATAAGGGTAAAGGCGTCCTTGAGGGAAAAGGGCGTTCCGAAAGAAATTATAGATGAGGTTTTTTTAGACCCGAAGGTTTCGGAGATGGAAGTTACTGGGGCGAGGCTTTTTGTCGAAAAAAAACTCAGGACAAAGACCACGGAAAGCAAAGGGTCAAAGGAAAAAATCATAACTCAGCTAAAAGGGAGGGGATACCGCTGGGATATTATTTCGGAGGTTACAGCGGATATTTAACTAGTAATCTGATTTGTTTTTGAATTGAAATAATCGTTTTAATCAATGTCCTTTGTCTGGGGAGTTACATCCCAGTTTTTTATTTTTAGTGCATTTTTTCTTTAAATATTTGGACTTGAGCTTGGTGATATGAAAGGAACCGAAATCAGAGAGAAGTTTCTCACTTACTTCGAGGATAAGGGGCACAGGCAGGTGCGCTCTTCGTCACTGATCCCTGAATCCGACCCCACGCTGCTTTTTGTCAACGCCGGAATGGTTCAGTTTAAGAACGTCTTTACCGGAGATGAGAAGAGAGATTATGTGCGTGCCGTATCGTCTCAGAAGTGCCTGAGGGTGAGCGGCAAACACAACGACCTTGAGAATGTCGGCGTCACCGCCAGGCACCACACCTTTTTCGAGATGCTCGGAAATTTCTCGTTCGGAGATTATTTCAAAGATGAGGCGATAGATTTCGGCTGGGATTTTTTGACCAATGTTATGTCCCTTCCGAAGGATAAGCTCTGGATCACGATTTTTAAGGAAGACGACGAGGCATTCAAGATATGGGAAGGGAAAATAGGCGTCCCAAAAGAGAGAATCGTCAGGATGGGCGAAAAGGACAATTTCTGGGCGATGGGGGACACCGGACCGTGCGGACCCTGCTCGGAGATCATTATCGATCAGGGCGAAGATATGGCATGTGGGCCGAAATGTGGAATAGGCCTTTGTGAATGCGATCGGTTTCTGGAGCTTTGGAATCTCGTCTTTATGCAGTTTAACAGGGACGAGAAGGGAAAGATGACCCCCCTTCCTAAACCCAGCATCGACACCGGCATGGGCCTTGAGAGGATATCCGCCGTTGTTCAGGGTGTGAAGAGCAATTATGATTCCGACCTCTTTCGGCCGCTGATCAATACAATCTGTGATATCGCCGGTGTCGAATATGGCGAGGATATCGAGCGAGACATATCCATTAAGGCCGTAAGCGACCATTCGAGGGCCTCGGCCTTTCTGATCGCCGACGGCATCCTCCCCACAAATGAGGGGAGGGGGTATGTCCTTCGCAGGATCATGAGAAGAGCGCTCCGTCACGGGAAACTTCTGGGGATCACCGGCCCCTTTATGTACCGCGTGTGCGACGAGGTCGTAGACGAGATGGGAAGTGTATTTATCGAGCTAAAAGAGAATAGAAAATTTATCGCCTCGGTCATCAAGGCCGAGGAGGAAAAATTTATTGAGACTTTGGATCATGGCCTAAAAATCCTGTCGGAAGAGATGGGAGTGGTAAAAAAGGGAAAGAAAAAGATTATTTCCGGGAAAACGGCATTCAAACTGTATGATACATACGGCTTTCCGCTCGATCTCACCCAAGACATCATAAAGGGTGAGGGGATAGAGGTCGATATCGGAGGCTTTGAGGCGGAGATGGATGCCCAGCGGAAAAAATCAAAGGCCGCTTGGAAGGGGACGGGCGACGAAAAGGTGGCGGAAGTTTTTCTCAAGCTCTCGTCTGGGGGCGTAAGTTCCGAATTTATCGGATATGAAGATACCAAAACTAAATCAAAGGTAACGGCGATCATAAAGGGGGCAAAGTCCGTGGATTTTGTATCTTCAGGCGATGAGGCCGGGATAATAACCGAAAAGACCACCTTCTATGCGGAGATGGGGGGACAGGTTGGAGATAACGGTGTTATCAAAAACGATTCATTTTCCTTTGAGGTAAAGGACACAAAGACCCCCACGGGCGGCATCATTTTACATCTGGGTGTGGTCAAAGATGGAAAGATAAAGGTGGGTGATGAGGTGTCGCTTGCGGTCGACGAGAGATCGCGCCGAATGACGGAGGCGAACCACAGCGCCACACACCTCCTCCACGCGGCGTTGAGGGAGGTCTTGGGCGAGCACGTCAAACAGTCGGGTTCGCACGTCGCCCCTGACCGCCTAAGGTTCGACTATAATCACTTTGGACAGGTGTCAAAAAACGAGCTAACAAGGATCGAAGACATCGTAAACGAAAAGATCAGGGAAAACCACAAGTTAAAATCCGAAACCCTACCCTACGACGATGCCGTAAAGAAGGGTGCGATGGCTCTGTTCGGCGAAAAATATTCCGACGAGGTCAGGGCGATAGAGATCCCCGGCGTCTCGATGGAGCTCTGCGGCGGGACGCACACGGGGTCGACCGGGGAGATCGGAGTCTTCAAGATAACAAGCGAGGGCTCGATCGCATCGGGGATAAGGAGGATAGAGGCAGTGACCGGAGCCAGCGCCTTAAAATATATCAGGGATGAAGAGGAGGCTCTCGCCGAGATAACCGAGATATTAAAGACCACATCGAAAGAGGCCCCGGACAGGGTCGAGAAGCTCATCGCTCAGGTGAAGTCATTGACAAAGGAGGTCGATAGACTCAAAAGCGGCGCCTCGGTGCTCGATGTCACAGGTATCATCGATGGCGCAACCGAAAGGGACGGCATCAAGATAGTGGCGAAGGTGATCCCGGATATGGACCCGAAGAGCCTTCGCGATTTCTCGGATAGGATCAAAGACCGGATGAAAAAGGCCGTGATCGCATTAGGCTCCGTCTCAGACGGAAAGGCGATCCTTCTGGTCTCCGTGACAAAGGATATCATCGACAGATACAAGGCGGGGGAGATCATAAAGAAGATGGCCGAGGTCGTCGGAGGGAAAGGCGGCGGCCGCCCCGACCTTGCCCAGGCCGGGGGACCGAACGGCGATCTTATCGAAGAGGCGGTGGGGAAGGTATTTGAAAATATATGAAGCAAAAGATTTTCTGTAAAAACGATTTTAAGATATATAAATTTCTGAGTTTAGTCTTTTAACCCTATCTCACATATTTCCTTGCCCTCTTAAACGCCTTCCTTGATCCCAATAGCTGGCACCAGACACCCGCCCCGGACTCGCTCTGACTACCGACGAACCATAGCCCCTTAAATGGGGTCTTGTGGGGCGCGGGATCTTTTCCCATTACGGGACACATGCCGCCGAAGGAGTGATGATCGGGCATGTTGGTTATCTTTTTGAAATCGTCGGGTGTCAGCGAAAAGATGACTTTTGAATTCTTCCTCAGATTCGGGATTACTTTTTCTGCCTCATCCATGAGCTTATCGGTCATCTCCTGCCTCCTCTCTTCCCATCCCCCCTCGAGATCGCTCGGGGCGACCGTATATATCGTAATCGAGTGCTTCCCCTCAGGCGCCATCTCCGGCGAGGGGTAGGAGTTGATGTATATGACGAAGCCCTCTTTCCCCTCGTGGTACTCCCCGTCCCTCAATTTTGAAACGCTGTGTTCGAGGTCGTAAGTATTGATGTAATAGACTACGGGCCTGTCCTGATACGGCCTCGGATCCATGTCGACACCGAGCTGTACCATAAAGACCGATTCCATGAGCGTGATGTCGTCGATCTTCTTTGCAAAATCGGGCGGCAACCTGTCTCTCCCGATGAGTTTTATCAGGCTTTCTCTCGCATCGCCAGAGACGAAGATCAGGGGCGCCTCGACCTTTTTGCCGTCCTCGAGCTCGACTCCCGAAACCCTGTCACCCTCGGTGAGGATCCTCTTTACGGGGCTTTTGGTGTGAATACGTCCCCCGTTTTCGGTAATTACATCGGCTATCGCCTCCACGATCTTTCCCACTCCCCCCTTGACGTACCAAAAACCGACACTTTTCGGCCCGATCCCGAAGACCCTTTTTCTGGGGATCCTGTAGTCGTAGGCGAGCTCTGGATTAAAGAACGGGACGCCGAGGCCGATAAACTCAGACGGCATTACGACGAGGTCGGCCAGAATCGCCGTGAAAAATATCTTTATTTTCTCGTCTTTGAAAAAATGATCCATCATATCTTTCGCCGACCATTTCTCATATTTCTTGATGCGAAGATAGAGTATTATCATGGCGATCTTCAAGAAAAATGATCTGACGGGGCCCGATACACTCTTTTCCCTATCTAGCGTTACGAGGTCTGTGACAATATCGCAGACCTTATAGAAGCGGTCGATCCCGTCCGCCTCGTGTGGGAATATCTCCTTTAGCTTTTCCTTTCTCCAGAGGGGGCCGCCGTATTTTTTGGGCTTTAGGATCTTATAGTCGGGGAAGACCACGCCCCGATCTCCGGGGATTAGTTCTATTTTATCCGCACATCCCAGTTCTTTTAAAACCAGGCCACCGGGCTCATCCGGGGCTAGTGTCTCTATGATCATCGGCCCGATGTCCCATTTGTACCCATCCCTCTCGATGGTTCTCGTAACACCGCCGATAGAGTCCGACTGCTCGAAGACATCAACGTCAAATCCGTCCTTTGCGAGGTATGCGGCGGCCACGAGACCCGCCATCCCCGCACCGACTACAACCGCCCTTGTCATTTTAAAACCCTTTTTATATATTTATAATTCTTAAATGTATTTTACCAAGTATTCAACAAAGAATGCAAATTTTTTAGATTTTAGTGGCATCAAAGGCGACTGATTTGATAGAATGTGGGTGGTCTTATCACCGGTTTTTTAAAATAGAATATAAGGATATTATCCATGCAAAAGCTTAACGTCG
>CAZDOD010000009.1:0-16582 GCA_964506935.1 uncultured Thermodesulfobacteriota bacterium
CCACCGATCCCTTGCCGTTTGTGCCGCCGACGATGATTGTGTTTAACTTATCTTCGGGATTCCCCAGTAGCGAAAGAGCCCTCTTCATAAACGACAGGTCCGTTCTGATCCCTAGGGAAGTGAGGCTATCGAGGTATTGGAAATTTTCTTCTATAAAACTTTCGGTCGGTTTCAATGTATCAGCTTTAAAAGAAATTTATTATTTGTCTCGAGTATTTTTCTGGATTGGTGTTTTTTTGCATATTCTGGAGATAAAAATCGGCGGGTCTATATGTTATGTGCCTTTGTCGTCGGGGGAGAGATAATCGAGGAGCCTTTTTAACATCGCCTTCATATTTTTTCTTTGGACTATCATATCTATCATGCCGTGTTTCAAAAGCTGTCTCGCCTTCTGGAAGTCTTCGGGGGGTTTCTGGTTGATGGTCTGCTCGATGACCCTCCTCCCCGCAAATCCTATCGTCGCCCCGGGTTCCGCGATTATGATATCGCCCAGCATTGCGAAGCTCGCGGCCACTCCGCCGGTTGTTGGGTCGGTGAGCACCGATATATAGGGCTGATCGGTATCCTTGAGGCGGGATACCGCCGCCGTGGTCTTTGCCATCTGCAAAAGCGATATTAGCCCTTCCTGCATACGGGCGCCTCCCGATGCGGCAAACGAGACGAGCGGAAGGCCGTCACAGATGGCGAGTTCAAAGGCACGCGCCACCTTCTCGCCCACGACGCTACCCATGCTCCCGCCCATAAATTCGAAGTCCATGACGGAGATGACGATTTTTTTGCCCGATATCTCGGCCTTTCCGACGACGACCGCCTCACGCAGGCCCGATTTATTCATCGCATCGGATATCCTTTCGGGATAGGGCCTTTTGTCGACGAAGTTTAGGGGATCCGTCGTTGAGAGTTCACTAAAAAATTCCTCGAAGCTCCCCTCGTCCGCGGTGATCTCTATCCTCTTTTTCGCCCCTATCCTGAAATGATAATCACAGGCCGTACAGACGCTGATGTTCCTCTCGACTTCGCGGGTAAAGACTATGCCGGCACAGCCGGGGCATTTTACCCAACCCTCGGTGTCTTCTATTTTCACCCCGGCGGGGGAATCTTTTTTTATGCCCACATCTTGCTCCCTAAAGATCGAGGACCTGGCCGTTTTTGAGGACGTGGATGTCGCTTCTCCCTATTGCGCTTATCTCTTCGGTCAGGACATCGATGTAACTAGGCTTGAGGTGATATGTGTAAATGGGAAAACCACCTTTTTTCAGCTTTGAAAGCTCTTCGGTGAGTGTCTTGGGTGTAAGGTGGGCGCTGGTGTCTGCAATTTCCTGCATGTCGTTTGGGAGGGTCGTTTCGATAAATAACGCCTTCAGGTTTTCCTCATTGTTCGCTATCTGCCAGAGCTCCTCTGTCGGCCCGGTGTCTCCTGAAAATATCGTGGATGAATTTCTGTCCCTCAAGATGTAACCTGTGCTTTCCATATTGTGATTTGTCCTGAAGGAGCTTATTTTGAGGTCACCTATCTCTATATTTTCTTTGATTTTGATTGTTACAAGCTCTACGGTCGGTTTTCCGCCAAAGTAAATTTCGGTAAAGTCCGGCCATGTGTGATCGTTGAAGAAGTATTTTTTGAAGTCCGAGATAGTCCCTTCGGATCCATAGATTCTTATGGGAAGGCCGGACCTCCCCACGGCGTTATCGGTCAAAAATGCGATATCTTTGGTGTGGTCGAGATGGAAGTGTGTAATAAAGATGTCTCGGACTCTGTCCTGCTCCTCGATCGAGAGCTCAGAAACTACATGCCCCGAATCTATGAGAATTCCACCATTGATTAGAAAAGCGGTGGATTTATATCCCGGGAGTATACCCCCCTGACAACCCAAAACTCTTATCTTCATATGTCTTAGTCCAGATCTCCGAACTGTTCCTTCAGAATAAGAAATTCAAGAAACTGTTTTAGTTTGCTCACATCGTGGATGTATATTTCTTCGGAAGAAAAACTGATTATCTTGGCCTTGTTGAGCTTTTCAATTACATCGTTTACATGGTTCATCTTTACCCCGGACTTGGGGGCAAGCTCATTTATCGTGATCGGGAGTAATATAGAATCATCCTTCTCCACCCCGATATCTTCTATGAGCTTCTCAAGGACGTGTATAACCCTGCTGCTGCTGTCCTTGATCATCAGTAGTTCTATCTTTCTATCGGTTTCTCTCAGGCGGTCGGCAAGCTTTTTGATCATCCTGAAGGCGACCTCGGCATTCCCCTTGATCATGGTCTCGAAGGTCTTTGGGTCGATGACCAGAAGTTTTGAATCTTCCACGACTTCCGCGGATGCCGAGCGCGGTTTATTATTCAAGATCGCCATTTCTCCGAAGAATTCCCCCTGCCCTATAACAGCCAGGACGGTCTCCAGTTCCCCCATCTTTTTCGATATCTTTACCTTGCCCGAATGTATGACGTACATCTCTTTGGATTGGGTATCCCCGTCTTTAAACAGGATAGTCCCCTTTGGAAATTCGCGTCCATATTTATTGAGCAGGACATCTTGATCTGTCATATTCGAACCTCCAAATTATGATAATCTATATGAAAAAATATGCAAAGTCAAATATTTATTTGTCGTGGCGTTTGATCTCACCTTTGTCGTATGCCTTGATAAAGGCCTCGACCACTATCGGATCGAATTGTGTTCCGGCATGGTTTCTGAGTTCCATAGCGGCCTCATCACCTTTGAGTGCCTCTCTGTACGGACGGTCGGTCGTCATTGCGTCAAAAGTGTCGGCCACGGCTATGATCCTTGCTATGATGGGTATCTCCTCGTCTTTGAGCCCGTCGGGATAGCCGTTGCCGTCTAACCGCTCGTGGTGGTGCTTCATGCCGGGGAGAATTTGTTTCAACATCTTTATATGTCCCAGGATCTCCTCGCCCAGCTCGGGATGTACTTTGATCTTGTCAAACTCATTCTGATCGAGTTCGGAGGCCTTTCTGAGAACAGAATCTTCAATCCCGATCTTTCCGACGTCGTGAAGGATAGAGGCGAGCCTCAGGTTTTCCATCTCCGCATCGGTAAAGTCGAGATATCGGGCTATCGCCATCGAGTATCCCATGACCCTCTTTGTGTGGTCGCCGGTATAGGGATCCTTCTTCTCTATGGCGTCAACGAGGGCCTCCGCCGTCTGGTAGAAGGTCTCCCTCAGCTCCTCGTGGAGCCTTGCGTTATCAATGGCAATCGCCACCTGATGGGAGAGGGATTTGAGGAGTTCGAGGTCTTCTGTAGTGAATTTTCTCTGTTCGAGTTTATTTATCGCCTGTAAAACTCCGATGACCTTTTCCTGTAACACCATCGGCGCACAGACCATGTTCCTCGTCTTGAAGCTTGATTTCTCGTCGGCCCCGAAGAAATGCCTCGGGTCTTTCTTCACGTCATCGACAAGTAAGGCCTCGTTGTTTTTCGCCACCCAACCCGCGATACCCTCCCCGACCTTGAGTCGAATCTCCTTTAACCTGTCCCCCTTGTCGCCGAGCGCCACCTCGAAGTAGAGCTCCTGAGTCTCATCATCCAAAAGAAGAAGCGATCCCACCTCGCAATCCAAGAGCCTTATTATGGCCTCTATCGCTTTTTTCCTTACGACCCTGGGTTCGAGGGACGAATTGAGGATGCCCGATATCTCCATCAGCTCTGATATCTGAGCAAGACCTTTTTCTTTTTCCCTCAATAGCCGGATATTGTCGAAAATAGGGGAGAGTCTCTCAGACATCGCTTCGAGAAGCCTTATATCGCTTTCGGAGAAGGGATTTTTTCGGTTGTCTCTCCTCGCCCTAATGAATCCCGCGGTTCGGCCGAAATTTCTTATTGGTAGATAAACGATACTCCCAAAATCATCACTCCATGACCTTCCTTCCTCGATAATCTTTGTCAGGATATCCTTTTCTATTGTCTCGTCCCTTTTAAATTCTAATTCTGTTTTTTTGCCTTTGTGGGAAGTCGATACCAGCTCACACGACCCGTCGACTATTATATATATCCCTTCATAGAGACCGTCGATACTTTTTATGACCTTCTCGGCAACACTGTTTAGGACAATGCACATGTCCATATCTGTTTCTGACGGCTTGGAAAATTCAGTCCAGATCAAAAGGTCTAGATCCGAGATATCAAACCGGTCCAGATATTTCCCTTTTTTTGTACACATTTCTTTTGTGTTAATAATGTCTCATACTAAACAAATTAATCATATCATAACTTGTGGCAAAAAGAAATGTGACGGGAGGTTTTTTTGGGGTAAAAAAAGGCCGCGGGGTGACCCCCAGCGGCCTAGCGGACTATATCGCCCGAAAATATGTTAAAAGCTACAAGATACCCTTCAACCTACAGATCGACCTTCGGGAGGTCTTTTAAGGCGGCTTCTATCATTTCGGAGGGATACTCGTAGTCCTCAAGCTCTTTCGAGAAGTATTTGTCATATGCCGTCATGTCGAAGTGACCGTGTCCCGAGAAGTTGAAGAGGATGACCCTCTCTTTGCCCTCTTTTTTGGCTTCGAGCGCCTCATCGATGGCTCCCCTGATTGCGTGTGCGGTCTCGGGCGCCGGGATGATCCCCTCTGTGCGGGCGAAGGTTACGGCCGCCTCGAAGCAGGTGTTCTGGTGATATGCCACGGCATCGAAGATCTTCTGGTCATACAGAAGACACATCGTCGGTGCCATGCCGTGATACCTGAGGCCGCCGGCGTGGATTGCGGGCGGCTCAAAGGTGTGTCCGAGGGTGTGCATAAAAACGACCGGGGCTACCATGACGGTGTCGCCGTAATCGTAGGCATAGAGACCTTTTGTTAGGGTAGGGCACGAGAAGGGCTCTACGGCAAGTATCCTGGTCTTTTTCCCATCTCTAAGTTTTTCCCTCGCGAAGGGATATGAGAGCCCCGCAAAATTGCTGCCGCCTCCAATACAGCCTATGACGACGTCAGGGTAGTCCCCGAACTTTTTCATTTGAAGCAGCGCCTCCTCGCCGACTATGGTCTGGTGCATGCAGACGTGGTTCAAGACGCTCCCGATAGAGTAGTTTGTGTCGTCATGTGTGGCGGCGTCTTCGACCGCCTCGGATATGGCGATGCCGAGGGTGCCCGAGGTATTGGGCCTCTGCTTCCTGATCATTTTGCCCCCTTCGGTCTGTTCGCTCGGGCTGGAATAGATGGTGCCGCCCCATGTCTCGATCATTGACTTCCTGTATGGCTTCTGCTCAAAAGAGACCTTTACCATATAGACCGTGATATCAATTCCGAAGAGCGCCCCCGCAAAAGACAGGGCGCTCCCCCACTGGCCGGCACCCGTCTCGGTGGATATCCTCTTCATGCCCGCCTTCTTGTTATAGTAGGCCTGGGGTATGGCTGTGTTTGGCTTGTGGGATCCCGCAGGTGATACGCTCTCGTTCTTGTAGTATATCTTCGCCGGCGTATCGAGATACTTTTCAAGCCTCGTTGCCCTTACCAGGGGGGTGGGCCTCCAGAGGGAGTAGGCCTCCAAGACCTCCTCGGGGATATCGATGAAGTCGGCCTCGCTGACCTCCTGCTCGACTATGGCCATCGGAAATATCGGGGCGAAATCGTCCGGAGTCGCGGGTTTCAGTGTCCGCGGATTGAGGACGGGTTTAAGCGGGACCGGAAGGTCAGGTGTGATATTATACCACTTTCTGGGCATCTCACTTTTGCTCAAGATTACTCTTGTGTCTGCCATTTTTCATTCCTCATAATAAGATTATTAAGATTTTACTTTATCAGGGATTTAAGTCCCATTTTTTCAATCAGAAGTTTTTCGGTCACCAAAGTCGCCCCATAGGGCTATCACCTCCTTTCGGGATCTTTTATAAAATAAAAAAAGGCCGCAATAAAATTATCACGGCCTTTCCTTTATAAATAAGAAAGCCGTGGACGGCTCTGCTCGCCCACGGCCCGTTATTTACATATTTAAGTGTCTAAAGGAGTGAGCGCACCAAACCGACTATGTGCCACGGCCACGCCCAATTCCTTACTCCAGATATCGCTATCATCTGTGTCCTTAAATGTAACATTTTGTACTATATACAATAAAGTATGAATAGATGTCAAGCATTTTTTTCTTTTTTTCAAATTTAACTTTATTGATAGTAGGGCATAAAAAATCCTTTTATCGTATTAAGAAATTAAGCTTCATTATTGTAGGGATCGGCCAGTAATTATGCAGGGGCGCGGCATGCTGTGCCCCTGCAGATCTAAAAACGAGAGATTTAGAAGTTTTCTATTTCTTCGATCTTAAAAATCAATTGAACTATTTGCAAAATTACAAATTTTTTGCGATTTATCAATTTATTATGAAAGGATTTATCCCACTCTCATGTACATGATGATACCCAATCCCTCTAAAATATAATAATAAAACGGGTTTAGGTAATCCCACAAACTAGATATCAAATACCATTTTATGGCACGAAAATTGCTTTATATATAACAAGTTATCCAAAAATTGTTTTAAGAACTATGATAAAAAAGATTCTAAAAGGACGCTTTGGATTTACACTGATCGAACTGATGATCGTGGTTGCGATAATAGCAATACTCGCTGCTATTGCAATCCCCAACTTCATTAGATTTCAGATGAAGGCCAGGCAGTCCGAGGCGAGGATTTTGCTTGCCGGCGTCCACGAAGCCGAATTGATATTCTTTGCCGAATACGACTATTTCTCCACAGACTTCAATCAGATAAATTTCATACCTACATCGAATCCCAAATACTATAAGAACTGGTACCTAAATATCTCGGCGGATAGATTCCACTTCACCTCCACCTGCTCCGCGGATATAGACAATGACGGCTTTTACGATAGCTGGATAGTGACAGACCGCCACCGAGAGCCATGGAATGTCTTTAATGATATTACGGATTATCATTACCCTTATCCATATTGAAAATAGAAGCGGACTCTAAATATCGTGTGAAAAGGTGGGAATTTATCATCCCTGGAAAGGATATGGTAACACTTTTGGTTCAAATCCCTATCAAGGTTGAGGGGGAGTTTATTAGAGGTTAGATAGATTGCACAGGCGGCATTTGGAATCTGAAATTGATATAAAGGGATTTTGATCTCAATATGGAGAAGAAATCCCTCTCAGCCTTTTATTTAATGTAAAAATCAATTTTTTTCTTCATAGATTAAAAAAGAAGGCCCGCCACTTTGGCAGGCCTTCTTTTATTTGTAACTAGACCGAAATCGTTACTTTTTGTTCAATTCCTTAATCACTTTTTCGGTGATATCAACACTCGACGGAAAATAGAGTACTGCGGAATTGGTCCTCTCCAATATTATCGTGTATCCTTCTTCCTTGCCTATCTTATCGATGATATCTTTGGTCTGGGTGAGGATAACCTGGGCCAATTCGAAATCCTTCATCTGGAGTTCATACTCGTAGTCCTGTAGCTTCCTCTTGAAATCAAGGAGCTTGTCTTCATAGTTCCTCTGCTTTTCGGCCAGTGCGGTTGGCGAGAGCATGGGCGCCTGCTTTTCTATCTCGGCCTTTATTGCGAGGAGCTTGTCCTGCTCCCTTTTGACCTCGGCCTCGGCCGTTTTGATCTTGGCGTTCATCTCGGTCTTAGCCTTTTTCCCAGCCTCAGAGAGGTCGATAACTTTCATGAGGTCCAAAACACCGACTTTTACGTCGGCCGCAAAGACGGGGACACAGAAGACAGTTACGATGATGAATGTTATTAAAAGACTTGTCCTTTTCATTAAATTCTCCTTCCTTTTTTGTCAGACTATGGTCTATCTTTTAATTTTTCTGAGAAAACAAAGATAGAAATAAAATTCGAACTAAAACTATATATCTATATCACCCTCTAAGGAAAATATCAAGAAAAAACTTCGAGTTGCTTATGCTTTTTTTGTACGAGCCAAAAAAATAGCCCTTTAAATTAGAAAGCCCTAATCTACCGTCACTTTTTTAAAATGTTTCCCCCCAAAAACTACCTTGCCGTTATCCACCTTCCCGACCGGATATTCATGCCGCCGCCAGTCACCTCACCACCGGGATCTACCACCACCTCGATGTAGCTGTCACCTTGATCGGCCGTCCAGAGTGTAGTTACATATGCCGAATCCCCGGCGTGGATATCGACCACGGTACGATCGAACGAGAAACCATCTTCGTAGAAATATATCGAAACGCCCCGCGCCTCTTCGTTTCCGAGATTATCCACCTCAACCCCTATCTCGACGTCATCGCCCGGGTCGGGAAAGGGAGGGGATAGATCGAGACCACCAACGATCTTGAGCAGAACACCGCGAATAATCTCCTTTCCAACTAAAAGATCTGTCTGCCAGAATTCCCCCGGTATTTCAGGAGATACATCACCCATGACCTCATAAAGCTTTACCGAGAGCTTATATTCCTTGGGGGATTGTGGTTTAAAATATAACAAAAAATCCCCCTCGCCTCCGGATGGAACGAATGTCGTGGATTCGTCGGCCGCAATACCGTCGACGAAAAGGCGTCCGGTGACATTTTTATCTTCCGGTGAGATATTTTTAAAGATCAACTTGATCTCCACTTTTTCACCGGCGGTCGGGGTCTGGGGCCTTATAAAACTTTCTTTTATAAGGAGCAAATCACTTGCATAGATATCGGTTTCTTCACTATAGAGGATAGCGGGCAGAAAGAGGATCCCTATAAGAAGACAAAAGATAAGACAAAGGTATCTCATATTGTTTTAAAAGGCCCAAAAAATTTTTGCGAAAAACACAAAACCGACCAAATCACAATATTTGGTTTCGGATAAAAAACCTCCAAAGATCATCAAGGCAGATCTATCTCTTCTGTGATGTCGTAACCATACTCGGTAAATGTCACAACCAGCTCTTTGCTTCCAGTGTCCGAGTATAAAACAGGTGTTGGAGCGCAGGCCGATGATATACACGTGTTGGGAGAAACAGTCAATTCCATGACGAACTCGCCGCCGAAACCATCTTCCTCGCCCGTTATTGATTCGTAATATATCCTGTGGAGCACGGCGGGATGACCCGATGGGTTGCAGTCCGTGTACATGGGCACTGTTATATCCTGGACGCTGTCGGGGACACGCGGAGCACGAAGCATTATTCGCAACGAATTGTCGCACAGAGGCGTGTAGACATTAGAAATAAGCTTTAGCTCCATTTTCCCCGGCTTTTCCATAAACCAGTCTCCCTCGGCGTGGACGAGGCGAAATTCATCGGCCTTGGAAAGCCACCATTTTGTAGTGCCATCAAAGGGGGTGCCGCCAACGGTTGCGGTCCATCTCGTGCTCGCAATAATCTTATCTCCGGCCTCGTTGACCTGATTTATCTGATAGCTAAGGGTCAAATCTATCAGGTCGCCGAAGAATTCGAGGATGCCGTCCTCTATGAACTCCTCTTTTGAGTAGTATTCGTTGAGACTCCCGTCGTAATCATTGGAGATTATGTCAGAGAGGCCCATTGCGTCACCGATCTCGACATAGTCGAAAAAATTATCGAGAAAACTCCTTGCTATCTCCTCGTAATCGAGATCCAAATACGTGATCTCCCAGGGGCCTATCTCGTAGGGGTCGGATACCGCTCCCCTGTCGTTTTCGGCCCTCAACATCAGTTCATACACGATATCTTCGGTGGGTGTAAAATCGAAGTACCAGTGATCGGTCCCTGTGGCAACATCCCACACACCACCGCCGTCAAGGCTGTACTCGACCCTGCTCACGATGTATCTATCGTCTTGGGCGTCTCCGCTAACATAGACCTTGCCGTCGACATTGAGGTCGTCTTTTGTCAGGCTCAATGTATCATCGACGTCCTCGAGGTTGATCCTGTTGTTTACAAAGGCGCGGCTGATGTATGGAGGTTCTACGTCTTGGGATGGGATAATCTTCTTCCCCTTTATCTCCATCTCATCGAGAAATTTCTTCAATTTCTTGGGATCAATTCCGACGACCTCACCGGGCTCAACATCGGAATAGACCATGAGCTCCTCCTTCGTGCAGACATCTATCGGGTCGAGGGAGGGAAAGTTCGTTGCGACCACATAGCAGCAATCGCTTATACCAATAACATTGGTCTGGCCGGTATCGGGATTAAATATCGTTCCGAAGTCCGTCCCCCTAACTCCGACCGTGGCGTTTTCGGTCTCGATGGTAAACTTGGATTCCTTTTTCATAAATGGTGTTACGACAGCCCTTATCTTTCCCCTGATGAGGCCAAACGTGCTCGTCCTTATCTCGGTTATCTCTACCATACCCAACTCTTTTATTGCCACACGGCTGTCGGGGCCTATCTTGAGGATACTCCCGTCCGAGAGCTTTAGCTCGACCTCTCCCTCGGTTCCGGTCTCTATCTCGTCCCCCTCCTTTACTTCCGTCCCCTCAACGAGCGAGATCCAGCTTTCTGTCCCCATAAGCTTTATGTCCACAAAGCCTTCGGTGTATGTTACGACGGCGGTATTAGACACCTCATCTTTGGCGTAGACAAAGATACTTAATATCAAGCCGAATGTGAAAACAGAAATAAGAAGAGCCCTGAGCGCTATTCTTTTATTATTCATTTCATCCTCCATCCGCTCTAGAAGTGGACAGCAAAATTGAGCATGTAGATATTCTCGCCGTATCTGTCATCATGATCGGTAGACCAGAAATCCATGTTTTCATAACTAACGCCAAGGGTGGATTTCATGGAATCTGTTTCATGGAGGACCTGATCGAGTGCCACTTTGATGCTGGTTCTCCTTGTGTCAGCAGCATCATCGGCACAGGTGATGACACCGAGGTATTTGACATTCAGGCTCGTTTTGGTGGGCTCATAGAATATTCCCAGGCTGGCGTCCGAGACATGCGAGATGGAGTCGAGGGCCATGTCGGGATTTTGCTCAAATGTCTTCTTAAAATCGACCTTGTATCCGAGCTTCAGATCCCAGTCGAGTCCGAGGGCGTAAAAACCGTAGCCCCACTTTGCACCTACCGTGTTGATGATCGTATCGGTAGCGTCGCTGGTATGATCGTTGGTGTTCCTGAAGCGGTACTCGATCGAATAGCGCATCTTATCGTATCTATTCGAGATGAGAAATTTGGCCTCATAGGTATCTTCATTGACGCTCCTTGGGAAATCGTTTGACATGCTGTCATTATAGTTTAATCTCATATCTAACATGAGGTTCTTGAAATATACGTCTTTGTCGTGAAATGGTCTGATGACCAGTCCGAGTTCGGAGTAGTGTTTGTAGGTACGGTAATCGGCGTCCGATTCGGGGGTCAGGTCGTCCCTCGTAAACTTATACTTACCCCAAAGGTTCCACATCCTCGAAGGCGTGTATCTAAATTCTGTTTTTATCGTCTCACGGTCACGTGCGGCCGTGCCCATAATCGTCATGAAGTCGGGCTCGACGCGCTCGTAGTCTAGAGAAAGCTTAAGCTCCCTGATTGGTCTGTAGTCAGCTTCGATGTTTAGCGCCCACCCATCGAGATTCAAGCTGGGATCGGCCTCGTGATAGAGACTGAATGCGGCCTCACCCTTTACCTGGAGCTTTCGATCGAGGAGCTTTAACCTCGTGTCGAAAGACCATACGTCGTTGCTGTAGTCGGCAATGGAAGTTCCGGAATAGAGCTTTGACACCTCGGTGTGTATATAAGAGAATCCAAAGAGATACTCGGAGCGTGGGGTATATTCGATCCTCCCACCACCTAAGAAGTGCTCATAGAGGTCGTCATGGATATCTCTGTTTCTCCCGCCGAGGGCCATAAATTTGAAAGAGGGGGAGGGCTTATACCAGACCTTTGCACCGAGGAAGGTGTTGTTGAAAGTATATTTTGTATAGTATTCGCTGATGTCACCTATGGCCAGCTCGAAATCCTCGCCGTATAGCCTGAGATACGCCTGTAAAACCTTCCACCTGTGGTTCATAACAGCTTTATCGGAGGTGTTTCGGACATGGGCGAAAAACTCGATAGCGAGGTCGTCGGTGACCTTTTTATCCATCCTTACCTTGAGGTTTTCGCTGTAGTGCCAATTATCCTTGTGTTCAGAATCTACATCGAGCGACGATTTATCTACATTCCCATAGACGTTTTCATAGTAGACATCGATTGAATAGTCGAGGGAAAGCCTCCCATCTTCCCAGGTTATGGAAGAGGCTGTAAAGGGGGAAAAGACCGTTAGTAATAAAAAACAGCAAGAAAGAATTACCTTTTTCATAATATCCTTTTAAAATTGGAGCAAAATAGGAAACTTTTTACTATTTAAATATAGATTTTTCTATATGTCAATAGAAAAACTTTAGTTATCTAGTCGAAAAAAGGGGATTTTTTAGTAACTCGACACACGAAATCAGCAATTGTGGTGTTAATTTTGTATTTAATTAGATGCCCGAGGTTTTAGGGCAAAAATTTTCCCGAGACGACCTAGAAAAAGACATCTCACGTATCTTTTTTAGGCTTCAAATCTTCCTTTAGGATGGCATATTCTTCCATGTCCTGAAATTCGCCCCACTTTATGACGTTTTTTCGCCTTGTCCCTTCATGTTGCATCCCGATCTTCTGCATTACCCTCCCGGAGACCGGGTTTCTCTTAAAATGGCCGGCCGAGATGCGGTTAAGCCCCAGCTCCTCGAACCCGAACCTTACAACGGCGAGTGCGGCCTCGGTTGCATAGCCGCTACCCCAGTATGGTTTTCCGATCCAGTATCCGAGGGTCGCCCTTAGATGAAGCCTGTCTATCACGAGCCCGACGGCGCCTATGAGGGTTTTATTCGATTTTATCACCACGGCGAAATTTGCGATTTTGTCTTCGATGTATCCCTTTTGGTGTGTGCCGATCCATTCCTCGGCCATCCCGGACTCGTACGGGTGGGGGATCTCGAGCGTGTTTAGTGCGACATCCCTGTCTCCGGCAAGGCGCATTACATCCGGGGCGTCGGAGAGCTTAAACGGCCTCAAGAACAGGCGCTCCGTCTCGATTTCGGGCTGTACCTTCAATTTAGAATCTCATCCCTTAAGTGTCATCTTAATTAATCTATCTATCTTTTAGGAGATATCGTCCATGTATCTGAACCTTCTTCGGTTTCTATCAATCCCTCGGTTGAAATGTCAAGAGAAAACTAAAATTGAAAAGCCGTAGAGATATACTGTTTGGGTATCGTAGATTTTAAGAAAAGTGGCGAATAGGATTAGTGTCAGGATAGATGAGATAGACTTTACTTTGGAAAGGGAGGGCTTGTACAGTTTTCGATGTTTAAATAAAAAAGAAGGGCTATTTTTGGCCCCTCTTTTTTCAAGATAAAAGGAATTTAACTTTTTAGATTTTTAGTCTCATTCTTTTTTTGTTAATACAAAATAACATGTATTATCCCCCTTTGCCTTGCACTTAACCTCCTTGGATATATATGCACCCTTCCCAAACGCCCAGTCGCAGGCATATTGCGTGATTCCTTCATATAGTGAGCAGATGGGTCTTTTGGAGGTATAGCCTGCGCAAAGCAAGCAATCGAAGACATCCAGGTCTGCACCTGTATCGTCATTTGCAACCGGCCGTCCTTTTCCGGAACCGAAACAAAAAAGCTTTGTGGCCTCAAAAAATCTTTCTTTCGGGGGAAGATTCTCAAATGCATCTAGTACGTGCGCTATCTCTGCGGTGTATTTGATGGTGGTATAACCAATTCTTCTCCAAATGCTGATAGCACCGTTGAGGCCGAGCAGGTTTACCAATTCCGTATAGATCTTTACCTGCTCGGTGGTGGGCATGCACGGCTCCCAATTATATTCCGGGGGATTTTTGAAGATGTCTGCAAAACCGATATTTCTGAAAATGATACCGGTACCTCTTTGTCCCAAAATCTCGCTGATACTGTCCATGACCGCTCTTATGGCCATATTCGTTGCCATTCTTACTTCTTCAGACATGATTGACCTCAAAAAGGTAAATACTTCGCAAGAAAAAGGTATATAACTGACAACAATTGATTTACAATATATTATAAAGGAATATGTAGAAAAGTCAAATATATTATTTTTTTCGAGAAATTGACTTTCTGTTTTTTAAATAAAAAAAGAGGGGCTGTTTGGCCCCTCTTGCTATTTTCCAAAAAAAGGTTTTTTGTACTAATCCCCCTCATTCGGCTCGACCACGAGATCCATTACCCGCTTGAATCTTTTTAGTTCCTTTACGAGGCCGGCCCACTCGTTCTCGTCTTTTACGATCTTGGGAAGGTCCTTCGTGGCGAAGAGGTGCATCTCTGTGGGGAGGCCTCTTGCCTGAACGTCGATCTTACCCATATCGAACTTCTTTTTCGCCTCGTCGACGGCGTCGGAAAAAGCCGTCTGTGCCGCGATTATCGTGTCGTAATCGCCCCCGGCCTCAAGTATGCCGATAAGGTTATCGAGTTTCTCTCTTAATATTCCGATTCTATTTTCCATGTAGTTCCTCACAGAATCTTAAAGTGAATAGCAACTGCAAAATCCAACGATTTAAAACTAATGTAAAGGGCTTTGATTCCAATTTACAATCATAATAGGATATTAAACACTATTATATTTGTCAAGTATTGCGTTGTTTTTTTTATTCCTTGTTTTCTTCATCAATTAAAGGTTTATACCATTCTAATAATTCATCAAAATTTAACTCCTTTGGAATTTTATTATTATCTAAAAACATAATTTCCATGGTCCTATTCCACATTGCTTCACAAGATCTTCGAGGATGATTTGCGACCCAAGAAACATAAAAATCTTTAGATATTTGATAATGATGTGTATGTATAAAAGGTTCCCAAGTCCTTACAAGTTCGTCTTCCTCTTTAATGTCAATGATTTCAATTTGCTCCAGATTTCTTTCATATTTATTTCCCCAAGCTTCTTTCATAATTTGAATAGCTTCAACATCTGATGTAGGTGCGCTATAACCAAATATTGTTAGCATATATGCAACTCGAAGAGCATTTCTGAAAGATTTCCATTCCAGAGATATATAAGGATCATCATTATATTGTTTATTTTCAATGGGATAAAGAAGTTTCGTTTGTGTAAATTTCTTACCACATATTCTACAATAACCATCAATAGGTCCTTTCTTCCTATCCCCTTCACAATATCCAATAGAGACATTTCCATGCAGGAAAGCAATATGTGGTAAATTTATCCCCTTTTGAAATAGCCTTAACCATGATTGCCATAAGAAAGGGTCCCAATTAAAAGTTACTACTAAATCTTTTTTGCGCAAAGATAACAAGAGGTGATCGTAAATAGTAGGATGATCAGGGAGTATCATCCTCGAGAAATATAAATAAATCTCATTTTCTAGCCTTTCAATTAAATACGTAAACCTCTTTCTGATATATAGCTTGCTATAAATCTCCTCGAAATCCCGCCCCTCATGTTCAATGTTATTCTCTTCTAAAAGTGACTCAATTCCCAAAATTTCAATCAGGTTGTTCATAAGTGGTAATTTAAGACCGTTTCTATCACCATCCGGAAAAGCTGCTAAACTAGCACCCGCCCCTAAGATAAAAATGTGTGGACTATTATTGGATAAATCTCTTATTTCGTTTTCAATAGTCTGAGTGTGTGAAAACATTTATTATTACTTTTATAATATATATAATTCTTCTAACTTAAAAATCTCAATGGATTAAGAAAAACAAAATATTATCTTGGGTTTTTTTATCATTACTAAAATTTTCTTATTTGTCAAATTATTTTGAGATAAGAATTAGAGATTTTTGGGCAACTTCGTCGTTGATTGTGGTTGTTGATTATGAGATAGACCCTATAATGGGGCCTAGTCTGATTTCGATGTTTAGACAAAAAAAGAGGCCTTTTAAGGCCCCTATAGTTTTTTAATTTGTGGAGACCTCCTATTTGAAGTAATCGAGATTTTGGTAGACGGCCTCAATCTCGACCTCGGCGCCGGGGTGGATTACGAATTCGCTCAAGCCCACTTCGCTCTTTGGATTTCCCCAGTCGTAGGTGTATCCAAGCCTCGTCCAGGGATAACCGTCCTTCCCGTATGATATGGCCTTGAGGTCGTTAAACCACCAGATATAGTCTCTGCTGACCTCGATGAACTTCGCCGCAGACTCGGGAAAATCGAGCTCGGCCTCGCGGTCGGTGATCTCCGGGTCGGGGCTGGGGCGAAAGAGGTCTTTTGGATCCACCCAGATCTCGACAAACCTGTCTTTCCCGTTTCCGGGGGGGAGTCCCAAGAGCTGCTCGATCCTCAATGTGAGATCGTTTCGCCCGGCGGCGTGATCTCTCACGAAGTCAATGAGCTGGGGAACCGGGGTGACCCAGATGTCCCTCGTAGTTTTCATTGATTTGCCGACGAGTTCGTCATAGCCTTTCCAGTTCGTCCACGTGACCACGAGAACTTTTCCGTTTTCACCTTTGCCCTTCCAATTCAAATGTTCGTTCGATTCAATTATGGGTACGAGGTCATAAGATATCTCATCATACTCGGCGATCCTCGCATCCTCTACGGCGTATTCGTATCTCGTTTGGAGCTCGGCCGGGGAGTAAACGCCGTAAGTGGTCGCACAGGCGGGGAGAAAAAAGAGGGAGAGGGCAAGGACGACG
>CAZDOD010000009.1:16592-29761 GCA_964506935.1 uncultured Thermodesulfobacteriota bacterium
TCGGAGATGTCTTTTTGGCCCCCTTAAGAATAATTCCAATTTTCATAAATCACTCCTATTTGTGATGAAAAACGAATTTTTAAAGAGCGGATTATTTTTCCCCTTACGCCGAAAAGCGGCAATTCGATTAATCCGCCTCATTTTTCACACATGAGAGGATATCTCTATCCATCGCAAATGTCAATCGATTTACTCATTCTGAAATTTACATAAAATTCAAAAAGAAATTACTCTGTCAATAGAATCAATCTCTCAAAACTATTTATAAACCTTCCGACTAAAAAACTGAACTAAACCCCTTGACAACAAAAAGGCTGGGTGTTAATTTTGACCAAAAAAAAAGGAAATACTACCAAATTGTATTACACAATTTTTGACACGCCAATCCTAAATTCGCTTTTTCAAAAACTCGCGGTATCGATTTTCAGAATCTTCGGATGGAAAGTCGAGGGGCCGTTGCCGGACATACCCAAATATGTCACGATTACTTCACATACCTCGAACTGGGACTTTCCCGTCGCGCTGCTCTTGACATTCGCCATGAAGACGAAGATATCGATAATGGCGAAGGACAACCTGTTTCGCTGGCCGTTTGGTGTGCTATTCAAATGGCTGGGGTGTATCCCCATTGATCGCAAAAAGTCGACGAATGTAGTTGATCAGATGATCCAGATCTTTCGAGAGAGTAAAAAGCTGATTTTGGTGGTTGCCCCTGAAGGGACACGCAAAAAAGTGACTTATTGGAAGACCGGCTTCTACTATATCGCAAAGGGCGCCAACGTTCCGATCGTGCTGGGCTTTATTGATTACAAAAGGAAGGTCACGGGAATCGGCCCCGTGATCACCCCGACTGGAGACATTGAGTCCGATATTTTGAAGATTCAGTCCTTTTATGCAAATATTACGGGGAGATTTCCTGAAAAAATGGGGAAGGTGGATATTAAATTGAAAAATAACGTGAAGTAAATCAACAGTGTTTAGAATTCTTTAAAGTTAGGCTTCTTTAAATATCGGAGACAGAGGAGGGAACAAAGAAACACTTTGATCGAGAATTTTCTGGAGAGTTGAGCATATCTATTGAAGTTATTGAGGAATCGACTCGATCATCTATTTCCTTGGGAGGATCGTTTTGATCTTCTCAAATTTTTTGGATACTATATGGTCGATGGAAGTTTACAAATGAGGTTATCATAAAACCTCCCTTATCTTTTTAAAGAGCTTATTCATCTCGAAAGGCTTTCCGATAAATCCCCTTGCACCGATCTCGATTAGATTTTTGTGTTGCTCCATATCCGAATAACCGCTCTCAAGGAGGACTTTGGCCTTTGGGTCGATCTCGAAAATCTTTTCGAGAACCTCTTTGCCACCTATATCGGGCAATTTTATATCCAATATAACGAGGTCTATATCCTTTTCCTTAAAGGTCTTTAGCCCCGTCCTTCCCGAACTCGATGTATACACCTTATAACCCAAATTCTCAAGGGCACCTTTGAGCATCGACAATATATCCTTCTCATCATCAATTATCAGCAAAGTCTCAGAACCGCCAACTACCTCTTCGGGCTCTTCTTGAAATATCTCCTCCTTGTCTTTGGAGGCGGGTAGACGGATGGTAATCTCGGTTCCAATCCCGAGTTTGCTCTTTACATCTATATATCCCCCGTGTCCCTTTACAATTCCAAAGACCACACTCATACCGAGGCCCGTCCCACCCATATTTCCCTTGGTGGTGAAATAGGGCTCGAAGATCTTCTTCAGTGTGTCTTCATCCATACCGATTCCGTTATCAATAAACTTCATGCACACATATTCACCCGGTTCGATAATATAATATTTCTTTTCTATCTTCCTCTTTACATCCTCCATGTAAGTTTGAATCTTAAACGTCCCTCCGTCAGGCATCGCATCCTGGGCATTTATGACGATGTTCATAACAACCTGATTGAGTTGAGATCCATCGCCTTCGACCGCCTTTATGGAGTCATCGGTCTTCAAGCTAATCTTTATTGATTTATGAAAGGTCTTCGAGATAAGGTCATAGACTTCATTTATCACACGGTTTAGGTTTAGGGGCTTTACCTCGAGCTTTCCTTTTCTTGAGTAAGCGAGGAGCTGTGACGTCAGCTCGGAGGCCCTCAGGGCCGAATTCTCGATGGCAGAAAGCCCGATATAGAAGCCGTCTCCTTCTTTCGCCTTGCTCTTGAGGAAAGAGGCATATCCCAAGATTGTGGTCAGGATGTTGTTGAAGTCATGGGCGACGCCTCCCGATAAAGTTGCTACGGCCTCCATCTTCTGGGCGCGTAGGAACCTTTCCTCAAACCTCCTTCGCTCTGTGATGTCTCTTGTTATTGCGATAGCAGCCTTTGGTTCGCCATCGATGTCTCTTATTAATGCCGCATTCGATTCTCCGATGAATGTGCTGCCATCCTTTCTGAGATGTGTACATTCCAAACCCCTTAAAATGCCTTTTTTTAATAGCTCTCGAAAACCGGATTCGGCCCTTTCCATATCTTCCGGCGATGCAAGTTCGAGTAAATCAATCCCGATTAGTTCATCGGCACTGTCATAGCCATACATTTTTGCTGTTTGTGGTGAAGCATAATTAATTTTACCGGAAAGGTCGCATGTCGCAATGGCATCCGGTGATGTCTCAATGAGTGTGCTGTATTTCTCTTCAGATTCTTTCAGTTCTTTCTCAGCATTTTTGCGCTCTGTGATATCGAAGGCGATCTCAAACCTCACATCACGCCCGTCAGGCCACCTGATTATTCTGTCTATTAACATGAAATCCCGATCGATGTAGGGATTGTGGTGCTCCCACTGATACGGCTCACCTTTTTTCTTTAGAATAATCTCATTAGTACAGAAATCACAGGGCGACTCTAAGTCCTGAAATTCCCTATAACATATACCTCCGATGGGATCTTTATTAAAAGCATCTTTTAAAGCATTATTTGCATAGACGATCTCATATGTTTTTGGATCGACGACATAAATTATCTGATTTATACTGTCAAAGAGTGATAGTAGCTGTTCCCTTTCAATCCTCAACGCTTCTTCGGCTTTTTTACGCCCAGTGATGGCCCTTGCAATTCCGTGGATTGCGGTGACTTTCCCCTCTTGATCCTTCACGGGGCGATTGTTATATGAGTACCAACCGAAGCTCCCGTCTTTCTGCTTTGCCCGCATTTCGAACTCGAACGGCTCCCCCGTTATTCCCTTTTCTAACGCTTTTTGGGCAATCGATTCGTCCTCGGGATGTAAAAACTCCCCTAAATTTTTGCCTATTATATCCTCGGGATCATAATCGCCTTCTTTTAGGAATGAATCGTTGACCTCGACAAAGTTACCCTCAATATCCACTAAATAGTGTATGTCTATGGAATTTTCAATTAAATCCCTGTATTTTCTTTCACTTACTCTCAGAGCCTCTTCAGCCTCTCTTTGTTTGGTGATGTCGTGTATCAGGGCGATGAGACGGCCGTCCGGTGCCTTCGGGTCACCTTTGGCGGCAATCGAAAGTTCAAACCAACCGGGACCTGCCGGGGTTTCTAGATAATAGGTCGTACCGGTATGTCTCCCCTTTTCAACGGCTTTACCAATAGAATCCATTATAATATCGTTGGTTTCCTTTGGGAGAAGGTCTTTTAGCATTTTGCCGAGGAACTCTTGGGGAGATTTGTAGAGTAACTTGGGATTCTGGGCACGGTAATCATAGATATGTCCGTAACGGTCCACCTCAAACATGAAATCGGGCAGGGCATCGAGTGTCGCATCCAATTGAGTATGAGCACTGCTGAGTGCTTCTTTTGTCTTTTCGAGTTCTTTTTCTGATTCCTCCAATTCAGTAACGCGTCGGTTTAGCTCGACCAGTTTTGATATGAGTTGTTCCTTTGTCATATCATGGTATTTCATATTAACCTCAAAAAGCCCAAGGTATCTAAATATTTTTTCAGTATATTTTAAAGCATTGAAAGGCCCTAATCAGATTTGTAAATGGCATATAAAATACAAAAATATATACCAAAAATGTAAATTTGTGTAAAGCCTTTATCATCCGATGCCTTGATTTCTAATTTACCGGATCCATTGATTTAGGTCCGGAGTCAATTGAGATCCCAAGGAGTGAAATCTTCATCTATCGGGTGAAAAATAGAATATGTTTGTTGTAAATATCATTAAATATCAAATCTTGATATTTTTGGGAATAGTTCTAATTAATTTGCTGTTTTGATTTTAGACGGGAGAGGTTATTTGTGATAATCGCGATTTTATATAGAATACCTTTTATTGGGAAAATTGATCCTAAAAAAAATCGTGTTATTGATTTTGTCCAACTTTATTTTAATTTTCTGTACTAATATAAAAAATGAGATTAAAAGAAATCTATTTTTTAACTATAGATAATACTCCTTTAGAATAGGTCAATATTCAACTACTTCACCGTGATGTAGACTCGGTTCGGGATGCATATTATCGTATCGTCCCTCTTACTTTTTCTCCCCATGTGGATGCATATTTTATTGGGGCAGGGGGAGTCCGCCATATAGACCTCGCCGTTTTCGATAACGACCGTGCTTATCCCGAGCGGCCCCGTCACCTCGATTTTTCTGTCCTCGGATAGCGGGAAGATCCCCACAATTTCGCCCCCCTCCTCAATGACAACCTCGTGTCCTTTTGAATGATTCATAATGTGAAAAAAGAGAAGGGCCCCGGATATCAAAACGAGGATGATGGCGACAAAAATGATATCTTTCTTTTTCAATTTATTCCTTTTTTAGAAAATCTTTCGAGCTAAAAAAATTTCTTTATTATCGAGCCGATGGATATTTTGATCTCCTACTCCCCGATGATCTTAACGAGGACCCTCTTTTTTCTCCTCCCGTCAAATTCGCCGTAGAAGATCTGCTCCCACGGGCCGAAGTCCAGTCTCCCATCGGTTATGGCGACTACGACCTCCCTTCCCATGATCTGCCTCTTCATGTGGCCGTCGGCGTTGTCTTCGGAGACGTTGTGACGGTATTGGCCGGTAGGCTCATGGGGAGCGAGCTTCTCAAGCCATACGTCAAAATCGTGGTGGAGTCCGCCCTCATCGTCGTTGATAAAGACCGAGGCCGTTATGTGCATGGCGTTGACAAGGACGAGACCTTCCTTTACCTTGCTTTCTCTCAGGCAATCCTCAACCTTCGGGGTGATATTGATGAAGGCGCGCCTCGTGGGGACATCAAACCACAATTCCTTTCGGTAACTCTTCATGGGTGTATCCCTCTTATATTTCAGGCCTAATAAAAATTTATAGATTCAACCTAAACGTAGTCACATCATCTCGGTATTTTGGGGATGACGGGCATGTGTCTCTTGAACTCGGATGACTCGATCCTCTCTATTATCTTCGTTATCTTGTCTTTTGGTATATCCAACGCCTCTATCTCATCAATTTTCGCCTTCTTCTCAACGAGATAATATAGGATCCTATCGGCGGTGAAATAGTCGATCTCGAGCTCGTCCTCATCGGTCTGACCCTTCCACAGGTCGGCCGACGGGGCCTTTTCGATGATCGGGTGGGGGACGCCGACAAGCTCCCCCATCATCCAGACCTCGGTCTTATATATAGCCCCGATGGGATTTATCGCCGATGCCATGTCCCCGAAGATCGTCCCGTATCCCAGCATAATCTCCGTCTTGTTTGACGTCCCCATGACGAGGGCGCCTTTTCGCTTCGCATGATCATAGAGGATCGACATCCTCTCCCTCGCCATCTTGTTTCCCCTTCTTGTTCTGTCGGCATCGGGGAAGCGGACGAAGTATGCGTCTATCATTGGCGTGATGTCGATTGTGATGGCATCTATCTTCAGTTTTTTTGCGGCAAGCTCTCCGTGCTCGAGGCTTTCAGGGCTTGATGTCTTATATGGCATCATGAGCCCAGTTACGTTATCATTCCCCAGTGCCTCGACTGCAAGGTACGTTCCGAGGGTGGAATCTGCACCGCCGCTCATCCCTAGGACTGCCTTGGTAAAACCTCTCTCGTCGAAGAACTTTCTTATGAAATCGACGATAGTTGAGTGGAATTTACCGATGTCGTATTCCAAAAACTCTTTTGGATATTCCCTCATTTGTACTTTGTTTTTCTATTTTTTAAATCAGGCTTAATCTTAAAGAAATGTATACTCAAAAAGGGATTTAGAGTCAAGCTTAATGTTATTGGATAAAGGAGTATATCGTCTATTAGCCTTGGGGATGGTGATTAGAAACATCAATAGTATCATGGTGAGGGTAGGGAGGTTAGTGGAGGGTGGTTAGTGTTTGTGTTCTTCTTTTATGTGCCGTAAATTATGTTGACAAAAGGGGAGTGAGAAGTTAAAATCAAAAATCTTATAATTTGCGCCCGTAGCTCAGCCCGGATAGAGCGCCGGACTACGAATCCGTAGGCCGCAGGTTCAAATCCTGCCGGGCGCGCCAATTTCTTCAAAGATTTCAATGATTTGGCAAGGAATTCGCCTCCTTTTTACTCCAAAAAAAACTTAAGAAGTGTCATGTGTAAGTTTTGTGTCACTTTTTTTGTCATGTCAGCAAAATAATCAGATAACTTCTTGACGGCATCTCTTGCGTCGAGTTCATCTACAATATTGTAACGATGGAACATCGACATGGTCTTGTGTCCTGTTTGTGCCATAATGATCGAATCATAGTTCCCAGCTTTCCTCATATTTGTCACAAAGCAATGGCGTAAATCATGCATCACGAAGTATCTAATACCAGCCCGTCGACAAGCACCTTTGAAGGCTGTGCGGATACTCTTTACAGGCCTGCCGTCTTTGTAGGTGAAAACGAATTTGTGAGAGATACTTCTCACCTTGCTGGAGCTGGCCTTGCCCCCGAAAAATTCCTTGAAGATCGGGAAAATCCCGTAAGCGAATTATTAACTTATTTTCTTTAAGTAAAATATAAAAAAAGAAACAAAATTAATTATTAGGGGTTGACTTTTTAACACACATACAGTAATATTCCCATACTTTTTTCTTCCTTAAACGAGAGACCAGTAATGATTCACACCTACAAAATAGTCTCATCTTTCTATGAACTCTCCAAAAACAAAAAACAAAAGACCGTAAATCATTTTTATAAATTAGCGATTCTTTAAACCATGCAAAAGTTCCCTTATGAAACAGAATACTGGGATTTCAAACAAAAACAATTTTTTTTAATTTACTTTTCCTGTCCCTACCCATCTTTCAAAAAACTCGATGAAGACGGCGAAAAACGATGTATCTTCCACAGCACACGGGATGATAAAAACGTCGTTATATTCTATCAAGATTTTAAAGAGTTCTATGAAAAGGGTGAAAACATCTTCCCGAAGGAATTCGACTTTGTCAGACTGAAGAGAGAAACTGGGGTTCTTGAGTTTAAAGATACCAACTTCAGGAAGGTGACATTCTCGGGAGAGACCAACTTCACAAGTCCGGATAAATAAGAGAAATCCTTCTCCAAACTTTTAAAACACTTGGTGTGAAAAAGGATTGAAGGGGGAAATAAAACAGTTTGAATTTGTTTGAAACCAACTTAATCAGGGAGGTTATAGAATGTCTGAGCCAGGATGTGCTACTTGTGCTTTCAGGGCGAAGTATGACAATAATCCAAGATCCATATTGGGCAGGATATGGAGATGGCACATCAGCTTCTGCCCCGGCTGGAAAGTCTACATGAAGTCTCTACCTGAAAGTGAGAGGACAAAGATCAAGAAGAAGTACAAACTGAAAAAGTGATTTAGACACCACTTCAAACTTTCAAAAAGCCCGCCGAATCACTGCTGAGAAACTGAGTAAGGATCAACATGCTCCGGCACACGTGTGTGCACTAAAAAAGAGGTTAATGTAATGGTAAAGAAGAAGAAGAAAGGGGGAGAGTAAAAAATAGCGAAAAAGTCGAGTCCGGATGTTTAGTTTAATTTTCGACACTTAGTGTCCAACTTTTACTGACGAAATACATAAACCTTACAGACCAGAAAGGAGATAAAAGAGATGGAGGAATATAAAGGTATGTCCCATTTGGGATTCAAGGCGATAATAGATGCCCTCGAGGAGATACTCGGTATAAACGGAACTAGAGCCATCCTCAGATACACAGGATTTCAGAACCTTATAGACAACCCTTTAGAATATGATTTAGAAGCCAGAATGGAACCGGAGGATACCTTCAAACTTTTTTTAGGACTAAGACAAATTGTAGGGAATAAAGGATATAACTCTCTCATGTACAGAGGAGGTATCCTTACTATAAAGTCAGCACACTCACACTCGGAAGCATTGCAGTCCATTGTAAATACAGAGATGAATCCTGATGAGAAGATCAAACAATTATGTTACCTCTACATGTATACTGTTGGACAAAATCCGGAAGAGGTCGTGGAGTTTTTTCCCGAAAAAAAGGAACTGTTGATACATCGGGCAGGATGCTACGAATGCGGATATATGCTAAATATGCCGGAAATATGCAAGGATATTACGAGGCCGGGATGCGCTACCATATTGGGAGGGGTATATCAGGTCGCGAATCTCAGGCCTGATGTGGTAACCGCAGATGCTGAAGAAATAAAATGCAGGTTCTTAGGAGACGATGAATGCCTATTTCGGATTAAATACAAGGCTGTATAACAGCGATGGGAAATGAGGTAAATTTTTTATTCCTTCAGTTTTAGATTTTTTAGTAGAGAGAAGTGGAGATGTCTTCACGCCTCAATATTTACAGGATATATAATAAGAGGGAAGTTTTAACCTCCCTTACATTGTTTTCTCTGAAGGAGAATAGATAGGTTCTGTCCCTATCTCATATACTATCTAATAAATAAGTAAGTTCGCAAAACACCGGCAGGCATAAGGCAAAAGGGGGGATGGCTCCCGATATTACTATCTTCGATTGGCAGAACATTATATATAACGATACACTCACGAGCGACAATAATGATCCAACGGGAATCGAGCACGTATTCATCAACGGAGCCAAATATGACAGTTAATTATACACTTGTATATTTAATTCATTTTTAATGACATTTCAAAGATATTTATCACCAAAACAGCAGGAAATTTCCGAGTATTTTCAGTAGTAAATAATTAAAAAAGACGTTTTTTAAAAAAAGGATTGACAAAAAAACTATTATTGGTATGATCAACGTAAATAATATGTTTATATATAATATCTAAGAATTTATTTTGTTAGTTAATTAGCACATAGACCTCTTTTAAAGAGGTTGAAACTCTTAAATTTTAAATTTTTTTCCATAGAGACATGACCAAAAAGAGTGTTTCCTCGCTTATTGATGGCCTACTTGTCGGCGACAACAGGTCAGCTACAAAGCTGATTACTTTGGTCGAAAACGATCCCTCTCTTTTATCCGAAATATACCCACTGATTTTCCCTCTACAAAGACACGCTCATGTGTTAGGCATATGCGGTCCTCCGGGTACCGGGAAGAGTACTTTTATTGATGGGTTTATTTCGTTGATGAGGTCGCACGACCTCAAGGTTGGCGTAATAGCCATCGACCCCTCCAGTCCATATACCTGTGGTGCCCTTCTGGGAGACCGCATCCGAATGCAGCGTCATGCCATCGATGATAATGTTTTGATCAGGAGCATGGCCACTCGTGGACACATAGGAGGGCTGTCACGTGCTACCTTTGGGGCAGTAAGGGTTATGGACGCATCCGGCAAGGACATAGTCATAGTTGAGACCGTGGGTATCGGTCAGGACGAGATAGATATAGTTGAAGTTGCCGACACCACCGTTTTGGTAATGATGCCCGGTTTGGGAGACCAAATACAGGTCCTCAAAGCGGGGATAATGGAGGTCGGGGATATCTTTGTGGTGAATAAGGCTGACCAGGAAGGGGCTGAAAGGTTATTTTTGGAAATACAGCTTATGTTGGGACTGAACCGGGATTACAAGGACGATCAAGGGTGGGAGCCCTCTGTTGTAAAGACTGAGGCCATCAACCAAAAGGGGCTGGAAGAGTTCTGGGATACCGTTAAAAGGCACCACTCCTATCTTAAGTCCAATGGACTTCTGGAGGAGAAGAGGAAGAGGGTTATGGTCAAGGAGACAATGGAGATATTGTCCAACAAGATTAATGACTGGGCTATGGGGAAAATCCTTAAAGGGGAATCCAGAGATGGCCTTGCCGACAGGATATGCAAAATGGGGATGGACCCGTACACATCGGCTTCAAGTATTTTTGAGGAGCTCGGGCTTAAGGCGAAATAAATATCGGATATAATCTAATTCACAAAATTATAGAGGAGGTTTTTTCGATGTCAAACGATAGGGTGCGGATTCTGCTTGCCAAGATCGGTCTTGATGATCATCAAAGATCTCTTTTAGTACTATCGAAGGGATTCAGAGATGCTGGTTTCGAGGTGATAAACCTGGGCACATTCCAGACACCTGAGATGGTCGTCAAATCTGCAATTTCCGAGGACGTTAACGCAATAGGATTGAGCTTCCATACCATCACATATCTGGGTTGGGTTGTGGATGTAATAGATCTACTACGCAAGATGGAAGTTGATGATATTTCTGTATTTGTGGGGGGAACCATCCCGGAGGTGGATGATGAGGAACTAAGACGGCTCGGTGTGAAGGGCATATATCGGCCGGGGTCTCTTATGAATACGATGGTCAGCGAGATAAAAGAAGTGGTGCTGGCTGGCCAAGGTTAATAAATCCCCTAAGACAGGGGTAACCTTTCACATAATATAGAGGAGGAGCAACATGAGTAAAAAAGGTGAAGCAAAAAACCTCCGTGAAGAGTTTGAGCGGAGTATGGGTATCAGCAGGAAGATAATGGGCGAGGGGAAGACTCAGTCCGGTTACGAGGTGAAGGAGTGTTACGGACCTGATGATATCCAGGATATCGAATTCGAGGAGGAGATCGGTCTGCCGGGGAGATATCCCTATACCCGTGGGAGCTACCCCCGGATGTACCGTGAGAAGCTGTGGGTTCGGGGGGCAATACCCGGTGGAATGATGCATGCGGAAAGCGAGGAGGGTCAGAGTGACGGGATTATAAAAGATTTTAAAAAGCTGGAGGAAATCGGTGTTATCGAAGGGGCCATACGGACCAGCGGAGATTTTCACAACCTGGCCACAGTCGATCCCGACCACCCATTAGTAAAGTACGATATTGGCAACTGCGCCGGGGCCCGCTATGCCCTGTGGCAGTTTTACCATGGTCATAACGCCGAGTTTCTCCAACAATACTTGTGCCGAGGAACTGAGGGATTTATACTGGAGATGGGACACGCCGTGGGGGCGGCCGACTCTGTAGAATGGGCGCTTATCCTGGCCTATCTTGAGAATGAGGGCCGCGACATCTCCCTGATGAGGGGTAATATGGTCAATGACCCCCTACATGTACATATTAACAACTGTATGCGATATAATCAACCTTTGGAGGTAGGATGGAGGATATCTACCGATGCCATGGAATTTGCCACCAGATACGTACCCAATTTTAGGCCCACAAACGGTGGGTGCGCCTATGACATGAGAGAATCCGGGATCGATACTATTCAGGAATTGGGATTTCGGTTTGGAAACTACGTCGAATACTGCGATGAAATGGTGAGGAGAGGGATCAAGTTCGAGGACTTCGGACCAAAGCCGGCAATAGCCCTCAGCGGGGAGATAGATTTCTTCGAGACTATATGCAAGCTTCGAGCAGCCCGAAGGATATGGGCAAAGCTGGCCAAGAACCGTTACGGAGTCGATCCCAACACCGTAAAGTGCCCCCCCTGCAATACAAACCTGGCGGGTAATTCCATGACTGCCACACAGCCCATCTTCAATGTTATAAGGAACACCATAGAGGCTTTGGCCAGCGTCCTAGGCGGGGTAAACGGTCTTGAGCTGAAGGCCTATACGGAGGCCATATCGCCGCCGCCCAACGAGGCCGTTGTGGTAAACAAGGCCATGGAATCCATCATCGCTGAGGAGACGGGTGTGACCCTGGTTGCCGACCCCCTGGGAGGCTCCTATTACGTGGAGTGGCTCACAAAAAAGATTGAAGACGACACAATGGCATTGTTGCAAAAGATACTGGACATGGGCGGGATGCGTAATGCCATCAAGAGTGGGTGGATCCAACAGGAAGTCGAAAATGCGGCGTTGGAGAGACAGAGGGAGTTAGATGAGCAACGAAGGATCAAGGTGGGAGAGAACGCCTACCTACAGTTGAATGAATTAAATATTGACCTGCCCTTGCTTTCTTATGAGAGACCTACGGCATCCAAGCCGCTTTCTAGCTATCAGAGGTTGGAGATGGAGAACTGGCACCAATTTTTAAAAGAGCGGGACCTCAGCAAGGTGACGCCGTCACTCAGGAAACTTTATCACACAACGAAGGACGGTGAGAATATTATCCGCTCTGTTATCGAAGCTTGGAAGGCCTATGCATCCATAGGGGAGATCATGGGAGTAGTTAGGGAGGCACTGGGCTTCCCTTACGATCAGTTCAAGATGGTCGAGCGGCCCAAACATATAAAGTATGACTGATATCAGCTGAAGGGGATTTTTATGGAAGATTTCGTACCAGTGAAGAAGAATAGGGTTTCCGAAAAAGTGGTAGGCCAGGTCCAGAGGCTTATCTATATGGGGCGTTTCAAACCAGGCGAAAGGCTTTCCTCGGAGAGGGAGCTCTGCAAGGCCTTGGATGTGAGCAAGACTTCTCTCCGGGAAGCCCTATTTATATTACAGACTATGGGTTACATTCATATTAAGCCTCGAAATGGGATCTACGTGAAATCCCCCATACCCGACACCATGCCGCAGCCCATCCGGAGGATGTTCAAGATAGGGCCTGAACAGCTCATAGATATTATGGAAACCCTGGAGGTTATGGCCCCCAAGGTAGCCTCCCTGGCCGCCGAGCGTGCCACACCTGAGGATCTCAAGGAAATAGAAGAAACCCTGAGTAAGTTCAAGGGAGACTTAGAGAGAGGTAATTTCTACAGCACCATATCGGGAAGAAGCTACAATATGCAGATATACTCACTGTTAGCACAGGCCTGCAAGAATCCCCTACTGTCCCATTTGATGAACTTCACCACCGAGTTCATCAAGGGCTCTCTCCCCTTCAAAGTAGAAGAGCTGGACGACTTGCCGGATTTTGC
>CAZDOD010000010.1:0-20092 GCA_964506935.1 uncultured Thermodesulfobacteriota bacterium
AATAGATTTGGTCTCGAATTGGAACTTGTCATAAAATAAGCAGCCGACCTCTAAAATCTCATCATTAATAGACAATTATTCTCTTCCCTCTATCTTCGCCCTTGACACTACACGCTTTCGGTGTAACTATAATTACCGTGGAAAGACGAACCCTCACCCTGTCGGTTTTGGCCGTTGGTATTATTTCGATCTCGTTTGCGGCGATATTCATAAAGCTCATCGGCGACGTGAACGCCGTCGTCATCGCCACGTGGCGCCTTCTGATCTCGGCATTCATAGTCATCCCGATCGGTCTTTTGACCCTGAGAAAGAGGCTTTTCGAGATAGTCAGGCTCCACTGGAAGGTCCTATCTCTTTCGGGATTCTTCTTGGGCATCCATTTCATCTTGTGGATAGCGTCCCTTTCGTATACGTCCGTGGCGAGCTCCGTCGTCATCGTCTGCACAAACCCGGTCTGGGTCGGGGTCTTTTCATTTTTCTTTTTGGGGGAAAGGCCTACGAGGAAGATACTCATCGGGATAGTCCTCACGGTATTGGGGAGTATCGTCATAGGATGGGGGGATCTTTCGCTATCACCCCTGGCGCTTTTGGGTGATGTCCTTGCGCTTTCCGCTGCACTTCTCGCGTCCGGCTATCTGATCCTGGGGCGAAAGGTCAGGCCGAATCTTTCGCTCCTCGAATACGTAACACCGGTATATTCCGTGGCGGCACTGGTAACGTTGATCATCGCCCTCTGCATGGACCTCGATTTTGTGGGATACGGTCTCAGGATCTTCATACTATTTGCCGCCCTTGCAATTATCCCCCAGCTTATCGGCCACACCTCCTTCAACTGGGCCCTCGGATATCTCCCCGTATCGGTCGTTGCCGTGACGATAGTCGGGGAGCCGATCGGGTCAACAATCCTTGCGTACTGTATTTTGCATGAGGAGTTGACAGCGGCAAAGGTGGTAGGGGGGGTATTGATAATAGTCGGTATTTTTGCCGCCATGTGGCGGGGAAAGAGGCCGGTCGGGGTAGGGCCGATGTAGATAGGGGGCGGGATTTTTTTACTTCCTGATTTGATATTTAAGATTTATGATGTATCATATACATATCTGTTTTTAAGAGGTTAATATGGAATACAGGTGGAAGCGTTCGCTAAAAGGGACTTTTTTCATCTTTGTCTTATCTATCTTAGCTTTTAACCTTTTCCTTTCTGTCGGAGTCTATTCTAAACATGGCGGAGAAGATTTTGCCCGCGTCGCCTTCGTCGATGGGCCGGTAAAGGCGAAAGAGGCGGGGACCGAAGAGTGGATCAGCCTGGCCGAGGGAAGGGAGCTTTACGGCGGTGACGAAATAATAACTGAGAGGGGCGGGACGGTTGAGCTTCTCCTCCCCGACGACAGCGTGTTGAAGATTGGTCAGAAGAGCCACGTAAAGATCACAGAGGTGGGACTGGTGGAGGTGACGAAGCTTGCGACCAACAGCTTCGAATTGGTCTACGGGAAGATCAGGGCGGTTGTCGCCCCGCTCGTAAAAAAGAAATCGAGCTTCACGATAGAGACCGAAAACGCCCTGATCGGCGTGAGGGGGACGAACTTCGGGGTCTCCCACGACGAGAAAAAGCAGGAGACCGAAGTCGCATGCCTCGACGGGGAGGTCGAGCTCAGGTCGAAGGATATAGTCGGGAGTGGTATTTTGCCGATCATCGTCGGGGCCGAGGAGGGGATCTCGCTTGTGGCAGGAAGGATTCCGGGGAAACCTGTTAAATGGGCCGAAGATCAGAGGAGAAAGTTTTTCGAGGGTATGGATTTTAGGGGAAAGGAGATCCTTGATATTTTGGGGGATGTAAGAGGTAGCGTGGATTTTGACGGGGATAGGGTTAAGGACGGGATAAAGGACAGTATTGACAAGATAAATCCCGGCGGCGGAAAGATTCTCGACGGGATAAAGGACAGATTTAAGTAGGGGGATTTTCCGCTGTTTATAAATAACAGGAGGGGAATCGAGGTTTCCTATCACTTTGAATAAGGTGCAATAATAAACCGATATTTTTTTGTATCGTAAAAGTATCGAATTGGATTTTTTATTAGGGGGGTTTTGGAAATGGTTCTAAGGAAAGATTCATTCAAAAAAGGAATAATTCAAAGTCTATTTATTTCGATTATTGTTTTCGGTTTCGTTTCGTTCGGGGTGGTGCAGAGTTTCGGCGAGGATCGCGACTTTTCCAAGGTACTCTTCTGTGAGGGTGCCGCTGAGGTCATGTTCTCCGGTTCCGACAAGTGGGTTCCCTTAATCGGTGATATGAAGATCGGCGTTGGGGACGAGGTAAGGACTAAGAGCGACGGGATGGTCGATCTCGAACTTCCGGACGGGAGCATAATCAAGGTCGGGACTGATAGCAGCGTCGCAATAAAGGAGATGGGGATGGTCGAGGTTACGGAGCTTTCGATAAATAGTTTTGGACTCATCCTGGGTAAGATAAGGGCGGTCGTCATGCCCCTTGTCAATGTAGATTCGAGGTTCATCATAGAGACCGGAAACTCCACAGTGGGAGTGAGGGGGACGGACTTCGGGGTATATTACGACCCCGAAAATGACATGACGGAGCTTATGTGCCTGGATGGGAGCGTGGATATTATTGCAAAGGAGATGGTTACGAGGGGTATGAGGCCCAAAATCGTCTCCAAAAACCTGAGGGCCATCAGGGTGAAACCGGGAAGGATGATGTCGGTAGTCACCGGGGTGGCGCCGGGAAAGCCACAGATTTTGAGCGATAAGAGGAGGGATCTATTTTTCGGCGCGATGAATTTCAGGGATGAGAATGTCATTAAAAGGATCGAAAGGATAAAAAGAATAAAACGGGAAAGAAGGGAGTGGTTTTTCAGGAATCTCCTTAACAAGCCCGGAGTAAATCCAGGCGTTGTTGAAGAAAATACGCCAAGCGATCTCAACGCCCCTTACTTGGATATTCCAACGGATGATGGCCGTATCAGGCCCGGCGGGGGCAATGAATCTAACAATGGAAGCATTGGCGGCGGTGGAAATGTCAGCGATGGTGGATCGCCCGGCGGCGTAAATAATAATCAGTGATCTTGATTCGAGATATGGTGGTTTGAAATCGGGGGTCGGGGCGCAAATATTATTTATGTCTATAAAAGTTGAAGTTTCGATTTCGGGTATCGAGATTTTTAAGCCAAATGACTATATGCCAAGATCCATCTTTTCGAGATCTAGTATCCTATCCCTGATCTCTGCAGCCTTCTCGAAATCGAGATTCTTCGCCGCCGCCCTCATCTCGGATCTCAGTTTCTTAATGAACATGTTGACCTCGTGGGTCGATTTGAAGCGGGCCTTTTCTTCCTTCACCTCGAGCGGCACGGTGTAGTAGTCCCGCTCGTAGATCGAGCCTAAGATTTCATTTATTCCCTTCTTTATCGACTCGGGCGTGATGTTGTTTTCGACGTTGTATTCGTTTTGGATCTTTCGTCTCCTCTTTGTCTCGCTCAAGGCGACCTTCATCGATTTCGTCATATTATCAGCATACATGATGACCTTCCCGCTGATGTTACGGGCGGCGCGGCCGCTCGTCTGGATCAGGGAGCGCTCGGAGCGGAGGAATCCTTCCTTGTCGGCGTCAAGGATCGCAACGAGCGACACCTCGGGCATATCGAGTCCCTCCCTGAGGAGGTTTATCCCGACGAGGACGTCGAATACGCCCTTCCTCAAATCCCTGATGATGTCGACCCTCTCGAGAGTTTCGATCTCGGAGTGGAGGTAGCGTGTCCTGAGCCCTAGTTCCCTGTAGTAGTTCGTCAGCTCTTCCGCCATCCTCTTGGTCATGGTCGTGACCAGTACCCTTTCCCCGACTTCGACCCTCGCCTTTATTTCGTCGTAGAGGTCGTCGACCTGGTGGGTTGCGGGTTTGACCTCGATTTCGGGATCGATAAGGCCCGTCGGCCTGATTATCTGCTCCACCACAACACCGCCGGTCTTGGTCATCTCGTATACCGCTGGGGTCGCCGATACGTAGACGGCGTGTTTTACCTTTTCCTCGAATTCTTCGAAATTGAGGGGCCTGTTGTCCAAAGCCGACGGGAGGCGGAAGCCGAATTCCACAAGAGTCTCCTTTCGAGACCTGTCCCCCTTATACATCCCGCCGATCTGGGGGACGGTGATGTGGCTCTCATCGATAATCAGGAGCCACTCCTTTGGGAAGTAATCGATCAGGGTGGGGGGCGGTTCCCCCGGTTTCCTCCCGGTCAGGTGGCGGGAGTAGTTCTCAATGCCCTGACAGTAGCCTATTTCCCTGAGCATCTCGAGATCGAAACGCGTCCGCTCCTCTATACGCTGTGCCTCGATGAGTTTATTTTTCTCACGAAAATAGGCTATCCTCTCATCCAGCTCTTCCGAGATGGTGTCTCTTGCCGAAATCAAGCGCTCTTTCGGTGTAACGTAGTGGCTGCCGGGATAGATGATCACACTCTCTTCTTCCGAGGTCACCTTTCCGCGAAGGGGGTCAATGTATCTTACCGCCTCGACCACATCTCCGTAAAATTCCACGCGTACGGCCTTGTCGTCCTCATAAGTCGGGAAGATTTCGACGATGTCCCCACGGACGCGGAAGGTCCCGCGGGCGAAGTCGATGTCGTTCCGCTCATACTGCCCCTCGACAAGCCTGAGGAGTAGGTCGTCCCGAAAGAAGGTCTCGCCGACCTTGATGTCTATCACCATCCCGGCGTAGGCGTCGGGCGAGCCGAGGCCGTAGATGCACGACACCGAGGCGACTATGATCACGTCATCTTTAGAAAGGAGGGAATGGGTGGCGGAGTGGCGCATCTTGTCTATCTCTTCGTTTATGGAGGTGTCCTTTTCGATGAATGTGTCGGTCTTCGGGAGATACGCCTCGGGCTGGTAATAATCATAGTAGCTTACGAAATATTCTGCGGCGTTATTGGGGAAGAGCCCCTTGAACTCGGCGTAGAGTTGGGCGGCGAGGGTCTTATTCGGGGCGATGATGAGGGTGGGGAGCCCGATCTTCTCTATGACGTTTGCCATCGTAAAGGTCTTCCCGGAGCCGGTGACGCCGAGGAGGACCTGGTGCCTGTCGCCGCGCAGGATCCCCTCGGTTAGCTCCGTGATGGCGGCGGGCTGATCGCCCTTCGGAACGAAGTCTGTAGTCATCTCAAATTTGGCCATTGGATAGCTCCCCAGAAAAACGTTTCCTGTAGTTACAAGTCAAAAGGCACGAAGAATTTAAAGATGCCTGCCCAAAGCGTTTATTATATCTTACTGGTAATAGTTTTTCAAGGGAGATGAAAAAATGAATTTGGGGTAATCCCATTATTTATTATGGGGGGTTACATCATTTTTTAGTTCATTTTTTTCTGAATTCAAAGGTACGATAAATAACACGATTGGGATATTATTAGGTGGGCTGTAGGGGCACGGCATACCGTGCCCCTACAGAGAACATTTCATTTCGTTTGTAAAATTTAGTTATTGGGCGGGTGAAAAATCTCATTCAAAATAGTCGGAAAATTCCTTTGGGATATTGCCCTTATCGACCTCGAAGACCTCTATGAGTATATCGTCGGGGGCGGGAGCCATGATATACTTCCAGAATCCGAAATCGGAAATCCCCTTTCTGAATTCGACTCCCCCGGATTTCATTTTTTCCACTACCCCCTCGATGTCGTCGGTCTGGATACCGAAATGGTGTATGCTTCCCCTCCCCGGATTTTTCGGCGCCTGATCGTAAAAGTGTATCCTCCCGCTTCCTATCCTCATAAATACGTTCCTCGCCCCTGCAAACTCCATATCGAGGATGACCTTCCCCCCGAAGAAATCCTCGTAGAACTTGATGCTTTTATTCACGTCTGAGGCGAAGATGTGTACGTGATGAACGTGGTTTTTCATTTCTTTCTCCCTATGATCTTGTCACGAATATGTGAGAATAGACTCATCCATTTTTCAAGGTTGCTACTTTTTATCCTTGAACTGCTCGATGATGTTTCTGATGAGCTCGATGAACTCCGGCGTGCCCGCCGCATCGGTCAGGTATGCGTGTTCGGTTGCGAGGTGGGTCAAGAGGTCTACTCCCTCGGACGAGTGCATCATCCTCTTTATCGCCGATGCGACTTTCACAGGCAGGAGGGCGACCCTCTCCGCAAGCTTCTGGGTCTCCTCGATGAAGACATCCTCGGGAAAAAACTTGTTTATCACGCCGTATTTTTTTAACTCGTCCTCTTTGAGATCTTCGCACAGGAGCGCAAGCTCAATAGCCCTCGATATCCCTACCATCCTCGGGAGCAACCAGTTTACTCCCCCGTCGCCCGTGAGCCCGATCGTAGAATAGGCGTAGCGGAGCCTGACCCTTTCTGTTGCGACGCGGATGTCGCACGCCAGCGCCAGCGCCATCCCGAATCCCGCGGCCTGCCTGTTAATAGCGGCGATCGTCGGCTTTTGCGCCTGCCTGATGTCGGCGATGGCACGGTGCGCGATCGTCGCCATGATGTCGATCCTCTTTCGGGGGTTTGGGTCGTTTGATACTTCGATCACGTCGGCGCCGGCCGAAAAGGCCTTACCCTTTCCGGTTATGACGAGGACCCTTGTGTCGTCGTCCTCAAAGGCCCTTTTCATTGCATCTGTTGCCTCGTGGGCGAGTTCCGTAGAGAAGGCGTTCAAAAACTCGGGGCGGTTGAAGATGAGCCAAGAGACCGAGCCCTTCTTCTCGTAGATAATCTCTTTATATTTCATGGCAATCTCCTTTTATCCCTTTTATCTTTATTATCTTAGTTTCCAAATCGTCCCATCCGGCGTATCTTCGAGTATGACGCCCATCTCTCCAAGCTCGTCCCTTATTTTGTCGGCCTTCGCAAAATCTTTCTCTCGTCTCGCGGCGTTTCGCTCTTCAATTAGCCTTTCGATCTTTTCGGCCTTGAGGTCACTCTCCGATATTTTCAGGGCCTTCACCTCGTCAAAATAGATATCGGGGTTTCTGCCGAGGAGCCCAAGGACACCCGCCGCCTCCTCGATTACTTTCTCGGCGAGATCGAGGGCTTCCTTTTTTGCCTCTGAAAATTTTTCCACATCATCAAAGAAAATATCTATGAACTTGTTTATCGCGTGGGTTAAATTAAACAGCTCCCCGATCGCGCGGGCCGTGTTGAAGTCGTCGTCCATCGCCGAGGCAAACTCGTTAGAGAATTTCGTAACGGCGTCCTTTAATTCCGTGGCATCTTCCTCATCGGCCCCCGACACATTCTTTTTCTTCGTCTCGTTTATCTTTGCCTTGAGGGCATAGAGGCGGTCTGTTGCCTCCTGGGCGTCCTTGAGATTTTTTTCAGAGAAATCTATCGGGCTCCGGTAGTGGTTGGAGATAAGGAAGAAACGTATCACCTCGGGGTGATATTTTTCTCTTATGTCTCGTATAGTGAAGAATTTCCCCGTCGATTTGCTCATCTTTTCCTTATCTATATTTACGAAGCCGTTGTGCATCCAGTATCTGACGAAGGGGACGCCGTTTGCCGCCTCGGACTGTGCGATCTCGTTTTCGTGGTGGGGAAAGACGAGGTCTCGCCCGCCCCCGTGGATGTCGATGGTAGCGCCGAGTATGCTCCCGCTCATCGAAGAACACTCGATGTGCCAGCCCGGCCTCCCGTCGCCCCACGGGCTCGGCCACGACGGCTCATCGGGCTTTGCGCCCTTCCACAGGACGAAATCGAGGGGGTCCTCTTTATTTTCGTCGATGTCGACACGGGCGCCCGACCTCAGATCGTCGATCTTTTTACCCGACAGCTTCCCGTAGCCCAAAAATTTCTTGACGGAGAAGACGACATCACCTCCGGCCTGATATGCGAAGCCCCTCTCAAAGAGCCTCTCGATAAGCGCTATCATCTGGGGGATGTTCTCGGTCGCCTTGGGCTCGAAGTCGGGCCTGAGGAGCCCGAGAGCGTCCATGTCGGCGTGGTACTCATTGATATATTTTTCGGAAAGCTCCACTGTAGATATCCCCGTCTCGTTCGCCCTGTTGATGATCTTGTCGTCGATGTCGGTAAAGTTTCTGACGTAGGTGATGTCATACCCCTTGAATTTGAGATATCGGTAGATGACGTCGAAGACGACGGCCGCCCGTGCGTGTCCGATGTGCGAGAGATCGTATGCCGTAATCCCGCAGACGTACATCCCGACTTTTTTCCCCTCAATCGGGATAAAATCCTCTTTTTTGCCCGATAGTGTATTGTGGATGCGAATGGTCATGGTTCCCTCTTTTTTTTTCTGATCGATTCCGTGGCATTAAGTCTAAATATTTTTAGTTAGATAACACAATTATCCCCTTCGGTCAAGATGTGAAAGATACTAAAAATTCTGTTGACAAAGGTGTTGCATTGATTTAGGTTAAGAAAATATTTTACTATGGAGATAAATCCATGAAAAAGAATGTAGAAAAATTTCCCTTTTGGGGCCAGTTCCTATATTCGAGCGGCTACGTGGGGATCAGCATTGCCGACAGGATATGGGTGACTTTTATGCTCTATTTCTTCTTGCCCCCGGCCGAATCCGGGATGCCCGAGCTGATCAGTAATCAGACCTTTTTGGGCGTACTCACCGTGGCGGGCTTGGTCACGATCTTCGGCAGGATCGTCGACTCGATCTTCGATCCCATCGTCGCCACATGGAGCGACAGGAGCAAGTCGAAGCTCGGAAGGCGAAAGGTATTTTTGCTCTACGGCGGGCTTCCGCTGATGGCTGCCGCCGTCCTACTGTTTTTCCCGCCGTCAAACGAACCAGGCATCGCCAACACGTTATATATGGCGGGCATGCTCGGTATTCTGCTATTCTTTTTCACCTTTTATGTTGTCCCCTGGCTCGCCCTCATCCCCGAACTATCCCACACCAATCGCGAACGTATGAACATCGTTACGATGCAGGCCGTTTTCTCACTTCTGGGTATCATTATAGTAATGATCGGCGGTTTTAAGCTCTGGGGTATTTTAGAGAGCGGTGGCATAGAAAAAGCCACGGCACTCAAGGCAACGATAGTCATTCTCGGAGTCATTGGGCTGATATTCTGCTACATATCGATAATACCGATAAATGAAAAACGCTACTGTGACTCTACCCCATCGGAGGTGGGGCTCTTCGAATCTTTGAAACTCACCTTCAAAAATACACCCTTCATCCCTTACCTGTTCGGGACTATCTGCCTCTGGTTTGCGTTGAATATGGTGTCTTCCGCCGCGACATATTACGTCACGGTGCTCCTACACAAGGGAGAGGAGTTCGGGAGTGTGGTCTTTGGGGCGGTATTTGGTGTCGCACTGGTGTTTTTCCCAATCATCAATTTCGCAAGCCGCTATATCACAAAGAAGGCTATCATGATCTTTGGTTTTATCATATTTGCGATCTCCTCCTTTTTGATCTATTTTCTCGGCACGGACGTCCTCCCGTTTTCACCGATACAGCAGGCATTTATAATCTTCGGTCTTATCGGTATCCCGGTATCGGCCCTCTTGGTGGTTCCGAATGCCATGATTTCCGATCTGGCGGAGTATGACTCGATAAAGACCGGGACAAAAAGGGAGGGGATGTACTTCGGCGCCCAGGGGCTCCTTCAGAAGATAAACCTCGGCATCTCAACGGCAATTCTGGCCTATCTTTTCGCCGCCTTTGGGAAGGACGCGGCAAATCCCATGGGGGTCAAGCTCTCGGGCCCCGTGACCGCCGTTGTGTGCGTTGTCGGGATCATAATATATATGTTTTATCCCGAAAAGAAGATCATGAGCACCCTCGAAAAGGCGAGGTCGAAATAAGAGATGCTTGCTCGAAAAATCCAAGTATTTTTCGCCCTTCTTTTGTTATGCCTTGTAACTCCTCGAACCTCGTTTGCCTTCTTTGGCGACAAGGCACTGATAAAGGATTCCTTTCTTGGGGTGGAGCTGAAATCCTACCCCTCGGCCGCTTCTGAAATTATAATAAGGATAGACGGCGGTGAGGCGGTAAAAGTCATCAACCGCCTTGAGCGGCCCGAAAAACTATACGGTTTTCACAACCACTGGTATTTCGTGAGATATAAAGGCCTTGAGGGATGGGTCTTCGGCGCCTTTATCGATACCGATGATAAGAGGGCCGAGGATTCTTATGTGGATGTCCCGTCTTTTTTGGATAGGACAAACGCGATGTATGAGGAGAAGGAACGCGAAAATTATGAGGGCGCAACTTCTCTTGCGTTGGAGATAGTTCGGGATATCGAGGATAATTTTAAAAAGGATGATATAAAGAAAAGCAGGAGGCTTTTGGAATTCATTTCTTCATCCCTTTTGATCGAGGGGGAGTTGTATATGTATATGGGGGAGTTCAAAAGTGCCGAAAAGGCCTTCCAGTATCTCGTGGATAACTACCCCGAGGCTGAACTTGAGCTCGAGTCAACTACCGCCGCGGAGGTTGTAAATTCCTTCCTTTTCTTCATAAATCGATATTCGAAAGAATTCTTTTTCGACGATCCGACGTCCTGTCTGAAAGAGGTCGAGGATGCCCTAAAAGCAAGGGATATTGAGGGAGTCTCGCAGCTGGCGCTTCCGGGCATATTTGAGGTCTGGGTCGCCCATACCGATTGGGTCGTGAGGACAGGCGACATGGGACTCTGTGACCAATCGTGGCTAAAAGAATCCTGGGCAGACAAGTGGGAGATAATCCTTGTGGACAAAAAAATTGGTGATGACGGTGAGATAGTTGGCTACTGCATAGAGACCGGCCCCTGGAAGATGGATTACTACGGCATACCCGTCGATCAGGTCGATTTCTGCATCGATATATTTCCGGGAAGCGGTTATGCCCTAAGCTATCTGATCCTTCACACCTCACCGAGTCCCTAAAAAAGGAGGTAAAAAGGGGTTTACAAATAGAACCGTTTTATGTTATATGAAAAAAACCTGATCATAGATAGAGGAGGATTTCTGAATGAAGAAGATCGCATTGCCTTTGTTGTTTACACTTTTGATTTTATCGGCGGCCGGATGCAAGTCCTCACCCGATATATACCTACCCGCGCCGGTCAATGTCGTCAATTACAAAAATGTATATATAGATGTAATCTACGATCCGCTGTTGCTCATGACCATTGAGGACAAGAAGGGGATCATCGAAGATCTTACGACCTATATTAACGCCATGGGTTTTCGCGTCGGTACCGAGTCTGAGGATGCAGACATGATCTTGAGGATCACCATAGACGAGCTCATCCTTTCGGAACGAAATAAGCGACTTTTCGCCCGAACCTCGCTCGGACTTGCAGAGGGGGAGTCCTTGATGAAATACACCGCCTCATTTATCGACGGCAATACATTCGAGGAGATAATCGCAAGTGAAGGTGAAATGAAGACAAAACTCTTCTTTCCGTCGAGGGAGGAGGTAAAGAAAAAGTTTTTCTCCCAAATGAGGGAAGAGATCATAGACTTCATGACGCAGAACAAGGTGTTTTGATTTTTTTTAGAAAAAACAAAAAATTTTGTTGACATGTTCGAAGGTTATGTGTTAGGAAATTAGCCTTGAAAGGGAAATTAATCAAAATTTTTTTAATACTCTAATTTTCTGATTTAATTTTAGTCGGAACGGCTTTTAAAGACCTTTTCTCAGATCAAGCCTCTTTGATAGGGAAGATGGAATCATCTTATGACGATTGATGACCAGATAGGTTACTTGTCAATTCTGCTCTTCTTCTTCGTCCTTTTGTTTCTCGGGGCCCTGTTTCTTGCGGCTTCCGCATTCGTTGGCAAAAAAAATAAGTCAGGCGCCAAGCTTGAGACCTATGAGTGCGGAAAAGACCCCATAGGGCCGGGATGGAGGAGATTCAATATCATGTATTTCATTGTCGCTATCGCTTTCCTTCTCTTCGACGTAGAGTTGGTTTTCATATACCCCTGTGCCGTTATTTTCAGAGAGGCTGGCCTTTGGGGTTTTATCGAGGTCTTTATTTTTCTGGGAATCCTCTTCTGTGGATTCATATACTTAGTTAGACAAAGGGTTATCGACTTTACACGGGGTATAAAGAGGTAGTTTGAAGTCACCATCTGAGAAAAAATCTCCTGCAATGCAGATTTTTTTAGGTGCAGCCGAAAAGGTTGTGCGCTGGGGACAGGTGAGTTCGCTCTGGCCCCTCCCGTTCGGGACGGCGTGCTGCGCCATCGAATTTATGGCCTCGGTCGCCGCCCACTACGACCTCTCTAGGTTCGGGGCAGAGCTGGTCAGATACTCCCCCAGACAGGCCGATATGATGATAGTCGCCGGAACGATCACCAATAAGCAGGCGGCGGTACTCAGGAGGATCTACGAGCAGATGGCCGAGCCGAAGTGGGTGATAGCCATGGGCGCGTGCACCGTCTCGGGTGGACTCTTCAACAGCTACAGTGTGCTCCAGGGGATAGACAAGGTCATCCCGGTCGATGTCTATGTCCCAGGGTGCCCGCCGAGGCCGGAGGCGCTCATATACGGTTATCTCAAACTGAGGGAGAAGATAGAAAAGGGTAGGTAGGGGGGGATTTTGTGTGGGGGAGGGGGTGGTCTACTAGTGAGATTTAATGAAATACGAAGAGATACATAAGGCATTAAAAAACGAATTTGGGGGTGACATAAAGGGTCACCACGAGTTCAGGGGTGAGCTCACCGTAATGGTGAATCCCTCGGCCATCGATAAAGTCATTAGTTTCCTCAAGAACGATAAGGAACTCGCCTTCAATTTCCTCGCCGATGTCTGTGGCGTTGACCACGTAAAAGAGAAGGGGTGCTTCGAGGTCGTCTATCACATCCTCTCGATGAAAAACAACATAAGGCTGAGGATCAAGGCCGAGGTTCCTGAAAAGAAACCAGAGCTTAATTCGGTCACCCCGATCTTTCGCTCGGCGAACTGGTTCGAGCGGGAGACCTACGATATGTTCGGGATAAAATTTTTGGGCCATCCCGATCTCAGGAGGATCCTGAATCCCGAAAACTTCCCGGGCCACCCCTTGAGGAAGGATTTCGACGGCGGGCCGAAAGACGAATACTGTCCCGTCCCGATAATAAAGAAGACCTGAATATGAGCGAAAAAGACCAAATAGCAACAAAAGATAAGGGCGAAAGCGATCTGATCCCGATAAATATCGGCCCTTCCCATCCCGCCGTCCACGGGACCCTTCCGATATATGCCAAGCTCGACGGGGAGGTCATTGCCGAGGCCGACGTCGAGATCGGATATCTCCACCGCGGCTTCGAGAAGCTCGCCGAAGGTCTCACCTATCACCAGTTCATTCCGTTTACCGATAGACTCAACTACGTATCGACCTTTATAAATAATCAGGGCTACTGCGAGGCGGTCGAAAAGCTCCTCGGCATCGAGGTGCCTGAGAGGGCGCAGTATATCAGGGTCTTGCTCTCGGAGGTGTCGAGGATCATGGATCACATCACCTGCCTCGGCCCAAATATGGTGGACATGGGGGCGCTGACGATCTTCTGGTATCTCTTCAAGGAGAGGGAGAACCTCTATAAGCTCGCCGAGATGTCAAGCGGTGGCAGGATGACCACGAGCCACTCCCGTATCGGGGGGCTCGTCCGCGATATCCCCGAAGGGTTCGAGGCCGAGGCGAGAAAAATCCTCGAGGGACTCCCGGAGGCGATCAGCGATGTCGAGAAGCTCTTAAAAAAGAACAGGATATTCCTCGACCGCGCGATCGGCGTCGGGGCGATATCGGCCGAGGACGCCGTCGATTGGGGATTTTCGGGCCCGAACCTGAGGGCGGCCGGCGTTGCGAGGGATATCAGAAAAGACGAACCGTACGCAGTCTATGATCGGCTCGAATTCGACATACCCGTCGGAAAGCGGGGGGACGTCTACGACCGCTTCTTCGTACGTGTCGAGGAGATGAGGCAATCAAGGAGAATGATCCTCCAGATACTGGATGAACTCCCGAAAGGCCCGGTCAACGTAGACGACCCGAGGGTAATACTCCCCGCAAAGGAGGAGGTCTACAATACAATGGAGGGCCTGATCCACCACTTCATGCTCATTGTGGAAGGTATGGTCAATATCCCCAAAGGAGAAATATATCACGCCGTCGAGGGCGCAAACGGAGAGCTCGGTTTTTATATCGTCAGCGACGGAACCAAAAAACCTTACAGGCTTCATTTCAGGAGCCCGTGTTTTGCATATTACCAGGCATTCCCATGGCTTATTAAAGGAAGCTTGATCGCCGATACAATCATAAACCTCGGGAGCCTGAATGTCGTGGCCGGAGAATTAGACAGATAGGAGTTTTTATGGCGGGGCTGTCCAACACATCTGTAAAAAAGATAAAGGAGATTGCAGGTGGTTATCCGACCCGGGAGTCCGCGCTCCTTCCGGCCTTTTATGTGGCACAGGAAGAGAAGGGGTGGCTGTCGAGGGAGACGATGGACGAAATCGCCGATATATTGGAGTTGCCGAGGATCAGGGTATACGGCGTGGCGACCTTTTACACGATGTACTACAAAAAGCCGATGGGTAAGTACGTCATTCAGGTCTGCACCAATGTATCGTGTATGATAAACGACGCGGAAGACATATATAATCATATATCCAAAAAACTTGGAATAAAAAACGGGGAGACCACAAAGGACGGCAAGTTCTCGCTACTTGAGGTTGAGTGTCTCGGAAACTGCGGGAACGCCCCGGTAATACAGATAAATGACGAATTTTACGAAAATTTGACCATAGAAAAGGTTGATGAGATCATTGGGGGATTGAAATAGGTTAATGAGTAATCTGTTATGACCCAAAAAGTCCTTCTAAGCAGGATAGACCTGCCTGATTCCCACAAGCTCTCTGTATACGAAAAGAGCGGGGGGTATGAGGCGCTGAAAAAGGTCGTCGGAGCCGTCAAACCGGATGACCTGGTCAATATCGTGAAGAGCTCCGGGCTCCGCGGCCGCGGGGGTGCGGGTTTCCCAGCCGGCGTCAAGTGGGGATTCGTGCCGAAGGATTCCCCGAAGCCGAAATATCTCGCCTGCAACGCCGACGAGGGCGAACCGGGGACCTTCAAGGACAGGCTCCTCATCCTAAAAGACCCCCACCAGCTCATCGAGGGGATCATCATCTCAAGCTACGCCATCGGCGTCAACACGGCATTCATCTACATCCGTGGGGAATACCACGAGGAGGCTAATGTCCTCGAGGGCGCAATACGTGAGGCGTACGACAAGGGTTATCTCGGAAAGAACATCTTAAAGAGCGGATACGACCTCGAGCTATTGCTCCACCGCGGAGCGGGTTCATACGTCTGCGGAGACGAGACCGCGCTCATGGAGTCGATCGAGGGGCACAGGGGAAACCCCCGCCTCAAACCGCCGTTTCCGGCGTCGGTCGGACTCTACGAGGGCCCGACCGTGATAAACAATGTCGAGACCTTGAGCGCCGTGCCGTTTATCGCACTAAACGGCGCCGAGGTATATACGGCGATTGGGACGGAAAAGAGCTCCGGGACGAAACTCTTTTGCGTCAGCGGAAACGTGAAGAAACCAGGCGTCTACGAGCTACCGCTCGGCTATCCCCTAAAAGACCTGATCTACAATGTATGCGGGGGCATCGTAGACGGGAGGAAGCTGAAGGGTGTCATCCCCGGAGGCTCATCGACGCCGATTCTCCTCCCCGGTGAGGTCGAGAACTTAAAACTTGCGTATGAGAACGCATCACCGGGTGGGTTCATGCTCGGATCGGGTGCCGTAATAGTGATAGATGACAGGTGGTGTATGGTGAAGGTTGCGGCGAGGCTCGCAAAATTCTACGCACACGAATCCTGCGGGCAGTGTACGCCATGCCGCGAGGGTACCACATGGACTTATAAGATTCTCAAACGGATCGAAGCGGGCGGTGGCAAACCTGAAGACCCCGACCTCCTCCTCGATATACAGGACAATATCTTCGGCAAAACCCTGTGCCCTCTGGGAGACGCCGCTGCGATGCCGATTATTGCGATAGTAAACAAGTTCAGGAGTGAATTTGAACAACACATAGAAGAGGGTAGATGCCCGTTTAAATAGTTTCGGGTATTGTAATATTTGATGGACTAATATCTATTATTTACTAAAGGGGATGGGGATAGAAGGGGATCACGGTAAAAAATGATGGAGCGTTTGGATGACTGAAGAGAGCATGTTAAATCTTAAAATTGACGGAAAAGAGATTAAGGCCGAAAAGGGGACCACCATCCTCAGGGCGGCCCTCGATAACGGCATCGAGATCCCCCATCTCTGCTACCATCCGAAGCTCAAGATCAGGGGATCATGCCGCATCTGTCTCGTCGAGGTCGAGGGGCGGCCGAAATTGGAGACGGCGTGCTCGACGACGATAGCCGACAATATGGTGGTCTTCACCGACTCCGAGAAGGTCGTAAAGGCGAGGCAAGGGGTATTGGAATTCTTCTTGATCAACCACGCCTTAAATTGCCCCGTGTGTGATCAGGCCGGGGACTGCGAGCTCCAAAACTACGTCAGAAAATACGGGCGTAGTCACAGTAGATATATTGAGGATAAGAGGGAATATCCCAAGGTTGACATCGGGGGTGGTATCGTCCGCGATATGAACCTGTGTATCGCCTGTACGAGGTGCATCAGGTTTGCGAGGGACATACTCGGGATAGAAGAATATGGCACCTATTTCAGGGGGAACAATCAGGAGATAGGGATCTACGGGGGCGGAGATCTCAAAAACGCCATGCAGGGTTGCATGGTCGACATCTGCCCCGTCGGGGCGCTCACGAGCCGCGATTTTCGCTTCAAGCAGCGGGTCTGGTTCCTCGACCCGATGCCGTCCGTGTGCCTTCGCTGCGCCAAAGGATGCAATACATATATCGATGTCAAAGAAAAAGTAATATTCAGAATCAGGCCGAGGGAAAATCCCGGTATAAACGATGTCTGGATGTGCGACATAGGACGACTCGTCTATCATGACATGGACAACGTCGAGCCGGCTTTGTCTCCCATGATGAAAGTTGGTGGAAAATTAAAAGAAATATCGTGGGATGCGGCAAAAAAGGAACTCTCATCTAGAATAAGGGATGCAAAAGAAGGGGGTTTCGCTCTTGTTGTCGGCACAGGGGCCTCTCTCGAGGAGATGGCGTCGGCGCTCCTTGTGGCCGAGGAATACACGAAAAATATCTCGTCCGCGACGAGGATTGAAGATGTCACAGAGCAAAAAAGGTGGGGGAACTTTCTGATCGCCGAAGAATATGCCGCCAACGGCGCCGGTGCAAAGAAACTCGGAATCAGGGACATCACGAAAGATATCAACAGTAAGATAAAGGACGGCAAGATTGATGTCGTCCTCTTTGTCGGCTGCAATATATTTGATGAGGGGATTCCGGTATCTATAATCCCCGATCTCAAAAAAGCGAAATTTAAAGCCGTCTTTTCGGACAGGTTGACGACCGAGATAAAAAATACGGCCGATCTCGTAATCCCGGCGCCGCATTGGAGCGGCACATCGGGGACATATATAAATGTCGACGGCGTCTCACAGAAGATAGAGGCCGCGATATCGCCCCCCGAAGGCGTAATCCCGATAACAGTGGCCCTTGCGGAGATCGCTTCGAGCCTGAAAGAGGTGCCGGTTGACTACAAGGGATTCAGTGACAAGATCGAGGGTAGGATAGGATAGTTTTTATATCCGGGGAGGCTATTTTTAGTTAAGGGATTTGGTGTTTAGGGGAGGCGGAGGTAAAAATATTTTGGGTGAAATGGAACTTATAGACATCATCATAATTTTGGCGGCGACGCTCGCCAAGATCGGCGTGATCATCGGGCTGACCCTCGGGATGGTTCCGGTACTGGTGTGGCTTGAGAGGAGGGGGAGCGCCTTTATACAGGATCGTCTGGGGCCTAACAGAACCAATATTTTCGGGATCACGCTTTGGGGACTGATCCAGCCTATAGCGGATGCGTTAAAGCTCGTATTCAAAGAGGACATAACTCCGAAGAACGCCGATAAGCTCCTCTTCAACTTCGCCCCGATGCTCATAATTTTGGGGGTGATGATAACCTTTTCGGTGATCCCGTTCGGCCCGGATATCCACATTCGGGGCATCCGCATACCGCTTCAGCTCGCCGATATCAACGCCGGCGTGATCTTTGTCCTCGCCTTCTCGTCGTTTGCGACCTACGCTATACTGTTGGGCGGCTGGGCGTCGAACAACAAATACTCGATACTCGGCGCCCTCAGGGCGTCGTCCCAGATGATAAGCTACGAGATAACGATGGGGCTTTCGATCATCGGCCTATTTATGATGTTCGGGACGGTCTCGATAAGTAAGATCGTCGAAAGTCAGGGGGGGCTACTGTGGGGAGTCGTGTGGCAGCCACTCGGATTTATCCTGTTTCTCGTATCGGCGCTGATAGAGTCGAACAGGATCCCATTTGATATGCCGGAGGCCGACTCGGAGATCGTCGCCGGGTTCCATACCGAGTACAGCTCGATGAAGTTTTCGATGTTTTTTATGGGTGAGTACTCCGCAATAATGGTGCTCTCGGCCCTTATCGTTACGCTGTTTCTGGGGGGGTGGCAGCTCCCGTTCTTTGACCTTGAGACCCTGATCGGAAACGAGTACCTGAGGGCGGCAGCAGGATTTGCGATATTTTTCGGAAAGCTCCTTTTCTTCATGTGGTTTTTCGTCTGGGTCAGGTGGACGCTTCCCCGCTTTAGATTCGATCAGATAATGCAGCTCGGATGGAAGGTCATGTTCCCGATTGGGCTTTTCAACCTCTTGATAACCGCCGTCTTCGTCCTCCTGTTTTGGGACAAGATTGAAGGATGGCTGGCCGGATTTTGATGAAGAGAAATATTATACATATCGGTCGCCCGGAAAAGTTGACCCTGTGGGAGAAGTTATATCTCCCTGAGGTGATTAGGGGTCTTTCGGTGACGCTCAGGCACGTTTTCAGAAAGAAGGTCACGATTGAGTATCCCGATGAGAGGATGCCGGTCCACGAGAACTTCAGGGCGATCCACCGCCTAAATACCGACAAGGATGGGAATGTCCTGTGCGTTGCCTGCATGCTGTGCGCGACGGTCTGCCCCGTCCAGTGTATAACGATAGAGGCGGGTGAGTCGGACGACCCGAAGATAGGTAAATACCCGGTGACTTACGAGATAGACATCTCGCGGTGCATCTTCTGCGGCTTGTGCGAAGAGGCGTGCCCCAAAGAGGCGATCGAGCTTACGACGAACTATGAGCTTGCGGATTACAGCAGGCGAAAATTCGTATATGACAAGGATGAGCTCAAGAAGATACCGAGGACCAGGAGGGAGAAAGAATGATTGAGGCATTAATCTTCTATCCCACGGCTGCGATAATCATCACCTGCTCCCTTATGGTGATCCTGCATCCGAACCCGATCCGTTCGGCGATCTTCCTTTTGGGGACGCTATTCTTTATGGCCTTCATTTACGTCCTCCTGTCGGCGCACTTTGTTGCGGTAATACAGATACTCGTGTATGCCGGGGGGATAGTGGTGCTCATCCTCTTTGCGATAATGATGCTGGATATCAGGGCCGATAAGTTAAAAAAGAGGAGGCTTTCGGTGGGGACGCTCTCAACACTCGTTATAGGAGCTGTTCTCCTCTTCGGACTCCTGATCGTGGTTGGTTCACTGTCTAAAGGGCCTCCGCCGGTTCTTCCGGAAAAGTTCGGCACAATCGAAGAGATCGGGAGGTTAATGATAACAGATTACGTCTATGCCTTTGAGGCGATATCGGTCGTCGTCATCGCATCCCTTGTTGGTGCGGTTGTCCTGACAAAGGGACTGGTTAAAAGGAGCGGGGATAAATGATGGTTACAACTACACACTATCTGATTTTGGCCGCCGTTATTTTCTATATCGGAGTTCTCGGAGTCCTGACGCGTAGGAACCTCCTTATCATGCTCATGAGTGTCGAGCTTATGCTAAACGCCGCAAATCTCACCTTCGTGGCTTTTGCCCGTGAACTGGGGGACATGGGGGGGCACCTGTTTCCGATTTTCATTATCACCGTGGCGGCGTGTGAGGTGGCCGTGGGACTTGCCATTATCATTACGATCTCAAAGAAGGGAGACACATCGGACGTCCT
>CAZDOD010000010.1:20102-28895 GCA_964506935.1 uncultured Thermodesulfobacteriota bacterium
ATCTATCCTTTATGAAGGACATTAAGGGGAAAGAGTAATAATATGTATGAAATCATAAATAACATACAGAACATACAGGTCCTTCCCGATTATATATGGTTGATTCCGGTTCTGCCACTTATCGGTTTTTTAATAAACGGCCTTTTCGGGAAAAAGCTCCCCGACGCCTTGGTGTCGATAATCGGGGTAGGTCTCCCCTTCGCCGCCTTTTTTCTGGCACTATTTTCATACCTCAATCTTCTGGCTCTCCCCATAGAGGAGAGGGAACTTTCACAGACCCTCTATGCGTGGATAGTCTCCGGTGATTTTCAGGTTGGATTGTCGTTTATCATGGACCCGCTGTCCTGCGTGATGGCGATGGTCGTGAGCGGGGTGGGCTCGGTGATCCACCTCTATTCGGTCGGCTACATGCACAAAGACAAGGGATATTACAGATATTTTTCATACCTGAATCTATTTCTCTTCGCAATGCTGGTTCTGGTTCTGTCCGAAGATCTCCTCCTACTCTTCCTCGGCTGGGAGGGTGTGGGTCTGTGCTCCTATCTCTTGATCGGTTTCTGGTTTGAGGATATAGAAAAGGCCAAGGCCGGCAAAAAGGCCTTTATCGTAAACAGGATCGGGGATTTCGGCTTTTTCGTCGGGATGGGTCTCATCGTCGTTACGATCGGGACACTCAATATCCCCGAGATGCGACATATATTGGAATCGAATCCCCAGATATTGACGACGGGGATGGTGACCGCAATTACGATCTTCCTATTCGTTGGGGCGGCCGGAAAATCGGCCCAGATACCCCTCTACGTCTGGCTCCCCGACGCAATGGCCGGCCCGACGCCGGTAAGCGCACTCATCCACGCCGCAACGATGGTCACGGCCGGCGTCTACATGATAGCGAGGCTTAACTTCCTCTATGTCCTCGCCCCGGCGACGATGTGGATAGTGGCCTTTGTTGGCGCGTTGACGGCGCTTTACGCCGCAACAATCGGAATGGCACAAAACGATATAAAAAAGGTACTCGCATATTCGACCATCAGTCAATTAGGATACATGTTTACGGCCGTCGGTGTCGGGGCGTTTACCGCAGGGATATTTCACCTGATGACGCACGCCTTTTTTAAGGCCCTCCTTTTTCTCGGGGCGGGTAGCGTGATACACGCGATGAGCGGCGAGCAGGATATCAGGAACATGGGCGGTCTGAAAGAGAAGATGCCTGTAACCTACTGGACGTTTCTGATAGCGACCCTCGCGATATCGGGGGTTCCCCCGCTTTCGGGATTTTTCAGCAAAGACGAGATCCTGTGGAAGGCCTTGAGCGCCGGTCACGGGAGCGTTATATTTTGGCTATTGGGGCTGGTTGCCGCCGTGATAACCGCCTTTTATATGTTCAGGCTCTTTTTCGTCGCATTCACGGGAGAATCGAGGGCGAGTAGCGAAGTAAAGAAACATATCCACGAATCCCCGTTTTCGATGAGCTCGGTGCTCCTCGTATTAGGGATACTCTCGGTGATCGGTGGGTTTGTCGGGATCCCGCACATACTCGGCGGGCATAACAGCTTCGAGGGATTTTTAGAGCCGGTGTTTCACGCATCCGATGTGGCACCGAAGATTGTGTCGCATTCGGTGGAAATCAATCTTTTAATACTGTCGCTTTTGGCGGCGGCCACGGGCATCTTTTTAGCTTATATGATGTATGTAAAAAATAAAGATCTCCCGAAAATATTCGTAAAGAAATTTTCGGCCCTCCATAGCCTCGTTTATGACAAATACCGTATCGATGAACTATACGGCGTCCTCTTTGTGCGCCCGTTTCTGGCAATAGGACGATTCTTCTCCGAGGTATTTGACAGGCGTGTGGTTGACGGGGCGGTGAGATTCGCCACGACGGCCACTCTGGCGACAGGGCGGGTATTCATGTACCTACAGGCGGGGGATGTGAGGCTTTACGGCAGGGTGCTTATCGGCGGACTCATTCTTCTCATGATAATCATCGTCTTCGGGAGGATGTAGAGTGGACTGGCCTATTCTTTCTATAATTATCTTTTTGCCCCTCGTGGGGGCGTTTCTTGTTGCTATTCTCCCGAAAGAGGGTAAGAACGTCCAGAAGTCTGTCGCAATCATCTTTATGCTCGTAAACCTCGGCGCGGTTATCTATCTCTTTCATCTGTTCGGTGGGGCCGACATCATGTTTGAGGAGAAGATCCCGTGGATCCAATCCTTCGGCATCGAGTATTACATCGGCGTCGACGCCCTGAACGTCCTGATGCTCCTCATGACGGCGCTCCTTTTTCCCATCGCCCTGATCTCGGGATGGGAGAGAATCAAGGATCGGTCTAAGCTCTACCTCGCCCTCATGTTAGGACTCGAAAGCGCGCTTTTGGGTGCTTATGTCGCCCTTGATATTTTCCTCTTCTATGTCTTTTATGAGGCGATGCTCATACCGATGTACTTTATCATCGGGCTTTTCGGCGGAGAGAGGAGGATCTTCGCCACGACGAGGTTCGTCATATACACGATCATCGGAAGCCTTTTGATGCTCGTTGCGATCCTGTTTGTGTTTTTCACATTTGAGGCCACATATGGATACTACACCGGGAGCATTTACGAGCTTTCGCGGACGGCGTATTTCCCCGGTGTCAATATAATTTTGTTTTTCACCTTTGCTGTGGCCTTCGGCATAAAGGCCCCGGTGTGGCCGCTCCACTCGTGGATGCCGGATGCATACGTTGAGTCGCCATACTCCGGAAACGTCCTTCTGGCGGGGCTTATGTCAAAGGTGGGCGTCTACGGATTCATAAGATTTGCGATTCCCCTCTTTCCCGAAATCGGCTCGACATACGCCCCGATAATCATGGGGCTTTCAGCTGTTGCGGTGATTTACGGGGCGATGGTCGCCACGGTTCAGAAAGAGCTCAAGAGGCTCGTGGCGTTCTTCAGCTTCTCGCATATCGGTATGATCATGATCGGCCTTTTCTCTATGAATATACAGGGTGTAGAGGGGGCGCTTCTGCAGATGGCGAACCATGCGGTCCTGGTCTCGGCCCTCTTTATTATCGTCGGGATCATAAATGACCGACGCGGCACAACCAAGATCGCCCAGTTCGGGGGGATAGGCGCTGTCGTCCCCGTCCTTTCGACTCTCTTTATGATATCGATCTTAGCCTCCATCGGCGTTCCGGGACTTAACGGATTTGTCGGCGAGGCACTCATCATAATCGGCGCCTTTAAATTCAAGACGGTCTTCGGGATACTCGTGGCGAGCGGGGCGCTTCTCGGCACCATCTGCATGTTGTGGATGTACGAGAGGGTGTTCTTCGGGACGGTTACAAATAGCGCCAACTCAAAGATTCGTGACCTTAACATAAGGGAGATAGTCTCACTGCTCCCCTTGATCATCCTTATGGTGTGGATAGGGCTCTTTCCGGGATATTTTCTAAACAAGATAGCCCCGGGCGTTGAAATGTACACGGCACAGTTTAATATAAACAGGACGACTACAGAGATCGTGATCTCTACGGAAGAGGCCACAGAAGGGATATCTGAAGTTACCGACGCAGGAGGCTTACGATAATGGAAAGCGTTGTGAAGCCAGCCATAAACCTGATGGCCATTGCGCCGGAGTTAGTCCTCTTGGCCTTTGCGTTCCTGATGCTCATTTTTACGCCGATGCTCGGGAGGTCAAACGCCAAATCCGGGGGGATTGCAAGTCTTGTTGCGATCGCCGCGGCATTTTTCGTTAACGTCTTCGTCAGGGATATGGATTTTTCCACCTTCGGCGGGATGATCGTAATCGACGCCTTCAGCGTATATTTTAATGCGATAATTCTTCTGGCATCATTCATAACCGTACTAATCTCTTTGGCATACATAACTCCCTTCGGGATACGCGACGGGGAGTTCTATCTCTTGATCCTGTTTTCGACGTCGGGGATGATGCTCATGGGATCGGCAACGGATGTCCTCTCGATATTCATCGCACTCGAACTCATGTCGATACCGATCTACGTCCTCGTTGGTTTTCGAAAGGACAACCTGAGGGCGAGGGAGGCGTCATATAAATATTTTATCCTCGGCGCCCTCTCCACCGGCATTTTCGTATACGGCGCAGCCCTTGTCTACGGGAGCGCGGGTGGGACCAATCTCTTTCTCATCGCCGACACCATCATTTCGGGGTGGACCGATCCACTGCTGCTTTTGGGCGTTACATTTTTGGTCGCCGGATTTTTGTTCAAGGTCTCGGCCGTCCCGTTCCACATGTGGACTCCGGACGTCTATGAGGGCGCTTCAATGCCGATCACGGCGTTTATGTCGGTCGGGGTCAAGGCCGCCGCATTTTCGGCCCTCGTCCGGTTTGCCGTGCTGGATCTCGGGATATTGGGGGGAGGGTGGATCATTGCGGTCGGCGCTGTGGCAGTAGCGAGCATGATCTTGGGTAACACGGCGGCGTTGACTCAGAATAACATCAAGAGGCTCCTCGCATATTCCTCGATAGCACACGTCGGCTATATCCTCGTCGCCCTCATTACCGTAAGTATTGAGGGTATCGCCGCGGTACTCTTTTATATCCTTTTATATGTCATAGTGAATCTGGGTATCTTCGCGATACTGATATACTTCTCAAAGAAGGATGTAGAATGTGAAATGGTGGAGGATCTGAACGGCCTTGGATATAAATATCCCGTGATGGCACTGGCGATGGGAGTCTTCATGTTCTCTCTGGCGGGAATACCCCCGACGGGCGGATTTATGGGCAAGCTCTATCTGTTTGCGACTGCGGTCAAGGGCGGATATTTGTGGCTTGTTGTCATCGCCGTGCTGGCAAGCGGGGTGAGCGTCTATTATTATCTCAGGGTGATGATGGCCCTGTTCAAAAGGGACGGCGGCGATCGCGGGATAATAAAAAATCCGATAGTCGCACTGATAGCCGTGATAATGGCCCTCGTCGCACTGTATCTCGGGGTGCTCCCAGGTTACTTCATGGACCTCGCAAGGAGCTGTGCGAGCGCCCTGTTTTAAACATATAATTCTGGAACACCTCCACGCCTCTCCTCTATCTAAATATATCCTTTGTCGTTTTTCTGGAAATAACGTCGGATGGTTTCTGTTCTATCAGACGTAACAGGTTGTCGCTAATCCTTATATTTAAATCGCTTCTCTCATGGAATTGACCCTAACAGCCCTCCTCTTTATTTATCTCCTTTTGGGAATATTTGTCGGGCTCAACGCCGGATTTATCGGCGGGGGCGGTGGTTCTTTCACAATGCCCATCCTTATCTATACCTTCAGTCTCTTGGGCTATCACGAGGACGTCCTCGCCCACACCGCCGTCGGGACGAGCCTCTTCGTAATCACGTTCACGGCGGCGTCGGGTTCGCTTGTTCACATTAAGATGAAGACGGTCTACATAAGGCTACTTTTGATGATGATGGTATTCGGCGCGGCGGGGGCGTGGTCGGGGGCGACGCTTTCTTCGCACATCAGCGGGGAGGTCTTCGTAAAGATACTTGGGGTGGCGCTTATTTTTGTCACAATTTTTCTTTATCTTCAGGAAAAAAAGGCGAAATCTGATAATGACAGTTCCCAACCAAAAGAATCGAATATGAGGCAAAGGGGGTCATTAAAAGACCTCGTCTTATCGGGGGTCTTTGGCTTTCTTGCGGGTTTCGCGTCGGCATTTTTCGGCATCGGCGGAAGCATAGTGATGCTCCCGGCCTCCCTTATTTTTCTCAGGTTTTCGCTTATAGAGGCGATAGCACACTCGACATGCCTGATGACCGTGACGGCACTTATTGGCGTCCTGGCGCAGGGCTATTACGGTTTCGGAAAGAGCGACCTCATCCCCTATTCGATCGGTTACGTTAATTACGCCGCGGGGATCACCATGGCGGTTTCGGGGATTTTCGCATCGCGGTGGGCGGCGACGAAGGTCCACCTCGTAAATCACCAAAAATTCATGAAGGTCATTTTGGTTCTTCTATTTTTTGCGGCGATAGGCCTGTTAATAAAATAGAAGAGTTGAATTCCCTTGAGATAAAATGTTATACTGTTTAGCCTCGTTGTAGGAATGGTGTTACTTTTGATTCGTTTTTGAGGAATTTTTATGGAAGGTAGGGAAAAACCTACACTCGTGATCATGGCGGCCGGCATGGGCTCCCGCTACGGCGGCCTTAAGCAGCTCGACTCCGTCGGCCCTAATGGGGAGCTCCTAATCAATTACACGCTTTACGACGCCTATCTTTCGGGTTTCGAGAGGGTCGTCTTCGTCATAAGGCGGGACTTTGAGGAAGAGTTCAAAGAGAGGATATCGATGCACATGCCGAAGGGCCTCAGCGCCGATTACGCATATCAGGACCTCTCCGATCTCCCACTGGATAGGAAAAAGCCGTGGGGGACGGGACACGCCGTCCTCGTGTGCGAAGATGTAATCGGCGGCCCGTTCGGGGTCGTGAATGCCGATGATTTTTACGGTAGGAGCTCGTTTTTGGAGCTCTATAAGTTTCTCGAATCGGATGATTGCAACAAAAAGACCTACTGCATGGTGGGTTACAGGTTGAAAAATACCGTGAGCCCCCACGGGGGCGTGACGAGGGGGCTTTGCCGGGTCACGGATTCGGGTTGGCTGGATAGAATCGACGAGACGAGAGGGATAGAGGTAAAGGATGGGAAGATAGGTGTGATGAGAGATGAGGGGTGGACAGAGCTTAGCCCCGATACCGTAGCGTCGATGAATTTCTGGGGTTTTGACTCCGCTATATTCGATCACCTCAAAAAGAGATTTGAGTCTTTTGCCAAAAGTGAGTCGGAAAATCCGAAGGCGGAGTTTTTGATACCCGATGTCGTCGGTTCGCTTGTCGCCGAAGGTCTCGCTCATGTAAAAGTGCTTAATACCAACGAGGTCTGGTTCGGGATGACACATCCTGAGGACAAAGAGATAGTAAAAAACGAGATAAAGAGGATGATCGAGGAAGGGGTCTATCCGACAAGGCTTGGCTGATGACGTCAAAGAGACCGAATAGCTTAATAGAGGTCGCCGAAAAGTTCGATCTGGGTGGGAGTGTGACCGACGTGATTCGACACAAGGTCGGCCACATCAACGAGACATACATAGTCTTTACGGAAAACAGAAGTGGGAACGAACGCCATATACTCCAAAAGATAAATGACAGGGTTTTTTGTACCCCTGATCTTCTTATGAATAATATAAAGACCGTAACGGAGGCGGTAAAGAGAAGGGTCGATGAGCGGGGCGGCGATCCGAAGAGGGAGGCATTGAGCCTAGTAAGCACGAAATCGGACGAGCATTTTCACGTTACCGATGAGGGTGAGTATTTCAGGTGCTATCTCTATGTCGACGGCATGACATACGACTATGTAAACGCCGATAACATCGGAAGGGCGCTCGCGGAAGAGGCCGCCCGCGCATTTTCGGATTTTCAGGGGCATCTAAAAGACACCGATGTCGGTTCAATCCACGTCACGATAGAGGATTTTCATAATACCCCCAAGAGATTTTCTGACCTGATCGGCGCCGCCAGTGGAGACCCGATGGGAAGGCGCGAAAAGGCTATGCGCGAGATAGATTTTTGCCTGAGTCGTGAGCCGCTCGCAAATGTAATATCAGATGCGATAAAAAACGGAGAGATACCGATAAGGGTTACCCATAACGATACGAAGATAAATAACGTGATATTCGATGGGGAAATAAAAAAACGACCATCCGCCCTTTGTGTCATCGATCTCGATACCGTGATGCCAGGGTCGATTCTCTTCGACTTCGGGGATATGGTTCGCTCGACGACATGCCCGGCTTCTGAGGATGAGCGGGATCTTAATAAAATATCGGTTGATACGGGCCTCTTTGAGGCGATTGTCTGTGGGTATCTAAAGGGGGCAGAAGGTTTTATCAACAATAGGGAAGTAGGGCTTATGGCTGTTTCGGGGAGTGTCTTGACATTCGAGACCGGCATCAGGTTTTTGACCGACTATCTTCTGGGCGACAGATACTTCAGGACAGACAGACCCGATCACAACTTAGATCGGGCGAGGACACAGTTTAGGATGGTCGAGTGTATGGAAAATATGGCAGATGAGATGGAGGGAATCGTCGGAAGATACATATCATAAGTGGGCTTTCGGGAGGATTTGGAGAATTTATATTTGGGGGATATATGAAGTGGGAAAATAGATTGAGATACATTTTAGCATTTTCAATTGTCATCTTTTTTTTATCTTCCCTTTCGGTCACATCGAGGTCTGAAGACCTCCGCTGGATCGATGTCGAGGGCGTTTCCAACTTCAGGGATGCCGGCGGATACAAAGCCGATGGGGGAAAGGTCTCGTGGGGCCTCCTTTACAGGTCGGGCGATATCTCAAAGATAACACCAAAGGGGAAAAAGACCATCATGGATCTGGGGATAAGGACGGTCGTCGACCTAAGGGGGGTGTCGAAAGACAGCGATGTTACAGGTCTATTTAGTGGAAGCGACATCAGGGTCATCGAGCTCCCGATGGAGCGGGACGACCTAAAAGACAAGGCTGAGTTTTACAGAAGGATCATCGTAAAGGGGAGAAAGAGCCTCGTTGAACTGATTCACATACTTTCGGATTGGGAGAACCTCCCGGTTCTGATATTCGACGACGGGGGGGAACACGAGGTCGAGGTCGCCACCATGTTTATCCTCGGTGCATTGGGTGTCGGGAGGGAAGACCTCATTTCGGACTATCTTTTGTCGAATAGAACAGGTGCCGGTCTCAAGGCGGAATGGGGCGGACACATCGTCCAATATTTCGAAGATT
>CAZDOD010000011.1:0-18275 GCA_964506935.1 uncultured Thermodesulfobacteriota bacterium
TCAACTCCATCTATCTTGGGTCTCTCTCCACTGGTTTCCTTTTTTAAGATTTCTATCTCACCCGAATAATATATCGCTAGTCCCTCCGCGAACCACATGGGGGTCTTGTCGCCCCATTTGTGGTGGATAAAGACTAAAGCCACCTCGTGCCTGACGACATTTGTCAAAACATCCCTCTCTTTCAAGACAGAAATCGGCTGGAGATATATCGCGCCGTCCACCATCGCCGAGGCAGACCACCACGGGAGTTTCGTGTGATAGGTGAAGTCTCCACATCTAGCGAAGATCAGTACGTCTATCGATCTTGGGACTATATCTCCGAGATATTTTACCATATCTTCATAGGCCGACTCTAGGATTTCTTTGAGTGTTCCGAGATCCCCTGCGGTGATATTCTCTTCAAAGTAGATATTGAAATTTTTGGTCTGTGCTGTTTTGAAATCTTCAGCAAAGGCCAAACAAAAAAGAGATAACAGGATCATCGAAGTGACAACCATAAAAAAAGACCTTCTCAATCCCCGTTACCTCCCTCTTCTATCTTAAAGTATGCCTCGAATATCTCCCTCGCGACAGGTGCCGCGTCTTCTCCCCCCGTGCCCCGATAGATAAAGACCAGAACGCCGATTTTCGGGTTTTTTTGGGGATAGAATCCGATAAACCAGCCGTGTGTTCGATCGGAGCTCCCCAGAAATCCCCCCGTTCCGGTCTTCCCGATTATTTCAAAACCTTCGATATCGGCACGAGACGCCGTCCCGTATTTTACCGCCTCGAACATCCCCCTTTTTATCACTGTCTCCGAGCGGGATACCTCAACCACCTCTTTGATCTCCGAGACAAATGAGGCTATGTCTTTTTCCTCTGGGGTTACTTTTGGATAAAATATCTTTCCGCCGTTTATCAGTGCCGATAGATAGACAATCACCTGCATGGGGTTCGCGATGATTTTATCGGTGTCTCCGATGGCGTAATCCTCGATGTCATCTAAACCGGGAGAAAGGAGTCTCCCGGCCTCCTCCATGGCGAGGTTTACGCCGGTTTTTTCTCCGAAGCCGAGGTCTCGGAGCGCAAGATATGTGCGCTCGGCACCGGTGATGTGAGAGAGGTTATAGAAATATACGTTGCAGGAATGGCTGATGGCACGGGTCAGATCGAGGGCCCCGTGACCGCGGGTGTCCCAACATGAGAAACGCCTCCCCGAAAGTACAACGCTCCCATTGCAGACAAAGACCATATTCGGGTCGATTACCCCGTCTTCGAGCCCGGCCCATACAGTCACGAGCTTTATGAGGGAACCGGGGGGGAATGCCCTTCTAGTGGCCATATCCTCCCCCACGATCACCCGTATCCTCCCCGATGAGGGGTCGGTGATTATTACCGCCCCTTCTATATCACCAAGGGCTTTTATAGAAGCTTCATGAAGCAGGGCGTCTTTTTTAAGCTCCTCTTTTGGATCGGGCCCCTTCGCACATCCAGAGATGAATACAAGAAGGATGATTAGAAGGGGCCTCGTCCTCGAAGTAAAAAACGATATCAACAACCTGTCATTTTGCCTCGTTTATCACCAACTCACCGCTTTTGGTCCGTCCGTAGCGATCGGGATAATACATAAGATATGCCTCTGACGGCATTACCTCAAAGACGCCGGGTATCTGTGCCCTCAAAATATATTTGAAGGTGTGGGTACCCTTTTTCATATATGAGAGCGATAGCGCTATCCTCTCATCCCTGATCTCCCTTCCGGCGTACCAGTAATGATATCTGCCATCGTAGAAATCATCTCCGGCGATTATGTAGTCCTCGTCGTCGGTTATCGGTTCACATCCGGCGGGGAAGTAGTCCTCGAGGAGGAAGTAGGAGGAGTCTTCATTCGTTGTGACGTCGACCTTTACGAGGATTTCGTCACCGCTCGAAACCGGGCCGACAAGAGGCTCCTTTACGTAGGTAATCTCCCTATCCTTGACCTCTTTTTTGAGGAGGTAATATTCCCTCTTTACACTAAAGCCGGAAGATAGCGGCTCGATATCACCGACATCGGTGAAGTAAGTAAAGACAGAAGAATAGTAGACGCTCCCCGGCCCGTCCTTTTTTAGCTCTATCGTGTTTTCGCCGGTCTTGAGCTTGTCATCCGAAACTCTGATCGATGTAAAATCTCCCAGCATATTGTTTTTATTTACGTGGACGTCAACTAGCTCTTCGCCGTTTAACATAAGTGAAAGGTCGTAATCGGGGTGCATCTCACCGGTTCGGGATAGGTAGTCACTCATCGCATAGATGATCTTTCCCGATGCCTTCGTCGAGCGCCAGTAGCTACCGGTCCTGTTTATGATGAGCCAGCGGATCGCCTTTGGGATCAGGGGATTATCGATATCCCTCCTCGCCATAACCCTTAGCATATAGGCGGTGGTCTCGAGTTCGTCCGCTTCCCACTGCCACCAATAAAATTCTTCACCTTTATATCCCCAGTGGACGTACCCATCCTCTTCTATTTTTTCGGCCAATAGCATATCGTAGAGGGTACGTGCCTTCCCCTCGACGCCCATGTTTTCGTATGCGAGAAGAAGCATCGCCTTCGAGATCGCTGTCAATTCATCTGCTTTGTCAAACATCTCGTCGAGCCACTCGAGTTTCAGGGAATCCGTGTGTGAAAGCACATAGAGTGCGTAGACCCTGACGGAGTCCTCTTTTATCTCGTCAAGCTGTGAGATTAGTGACGCCGTTCCCCTCTTGATTACATTTTCATCGATTTTGATGTCGATGCCGGTCTCAGGTAGGATCCTACTTGCCTCGATGAGGCCGTAGAGTACGTAGGCGGTCATATAGGGATCTGTATCATCATCCTCATACCAGCCCCAGCCGTCGTCGTCGTGCTGGCGTTTGTAGAGCACCGAAAGCCCGCTGTTTATGTAGTCGGGGAGGTCCTCTTCTATTCCGTTGTATGTTAGGTCAAGTTTCTTAAGTACCGAGCTTACCATAACTGATGGCAAGAACCTTGCCATTACCTGCTCGTTTCACCCGTATGGGTAACCGACAAGAAAAGGTATGGCGGAAAGCATCGTATTGACCAGAGTCGGCGAGATGTCGATTTGGAGCTCCGAGGCGTTCTTTATCGACTCTCTTGGCTTTACGAATGTCAATTTCAGGCTCCCCGAATCCTTGATGATCTCCCTCATGTCGTTTTCGGTTACCTTTATCCCCATCGGGAGGACGGGAATCGTAAGCTCCATACCGTCTGACTCTTCATTCGTCATCGCCTTTGCCGTAAGCACAGCGGATCCGACGTCGGTCGCCCTGACCTTCCAGTCTATCCTCCACTCCGAATTTTTCGGGACGATTACTTCTTTCGGCGAACCGCCCAAGAGCTCGAGGCCCGAGATCTCGAAGGTGAACTTTACCTTCTTGTCCTCGGAGAGATAATTATGGGCTATTGTCGAGATGATAAGCTCGTCTCCCTGACGGAAGAACCTCGGCGTCTCAATCCTGACGATAAGGTCTTTTCTCGAAATGACCCTGTATGTCATCTCGCCCACCTCACTTCCCTTTGTGACACCCCTTACGGTGGCCCTCCAGCGGGTGAGGTTGTCAGGGAATTTCAGGGTCGCCGTAGCGGTGCCGTCTATCCCCGTCTTTATCGACGGGGACCAGTACATCGTATCTTTAAAATCCTTTCTGATCCTCGGCTCTACAAGGCTATCTCCCTTGAAATCCGCAAGCGTGGTCTCTTTTCCCTCCAATGCGGCAAGGAGTCCTTTGCGGTGGGAGTATCCGTAGAAACTGAAATACAGCGATGAGGATGTCTCGACGATGTGGGGGTAGAGTTTATAAAAATATTTCTCTATCTCGACAACCGTCTCAGGGGAGATGGCGTAGATTGCGTCGTCTACCATGCCGAGCGAGACCTCGCATGATACCGGTTTCCCGCGGGAGTCCGTGGTCTTGATCTTAAACGTCCCCTCCTCCTGCGGCTCGTAGACCTCTTTATCCGATATGATCTCGATATTGATGAATTTGTGTTCGGGTGGTATTACGACCCTCTTTGTCTCGGTGTATAGCTCGTCGTTGAAGATCAGGCTCGCCGTAACGAACATGTTCGGGGTGTGCTTGTCTTCTATCTTGAGATCGAGCATTGCCGATCCACCCTTTATCTTCATGACATATACGTCGTTTATCGAGCGGCTCTCGGTGGTCACAAGCATATGTGTATCCTCGACAGGCGATATGATGAGGATATGGGCGGTGTCCCCCAAGGCGTAGGTGTCTTTATCGGGGATGATCGATATGCTGCCCTCGGATATATCGCCCGCATAACCGCGTGCCCAGTCGTAACAGTATGCGTAGTCTTTAGAGGTGGTAAAGTTCCCGAATGTGTCAAACGAGGTCGCGACGAAATCCACCCTCCCGGTGCCCTTTACCTGATATTTAAAGGTGACCTCCCCGTCAGGTTCGGTTATACCCGTTAGAGTCTGGGAGTAGGTCATGACATTTTTTTCCTGGTCCGTCTCTGTGGCAATAAGGTTTACATTGATCCCCCCCACACCCTTGTTGTCAAAGTCGAGGGCGGATACCGTCACATTCGCCTCATCACCGGGAGAATAGATCCAGCGGTTGGCCCTTACTATCATCGAGAAGTTCGATCTTGCGACCTTTACGGCGGTGCTTCCCGATACCTCGCGGCGGGAGAGATCCGTGACCACGGCCTCGATGGTGAACGTATAGTCATTGTCTTCGCCTTCCGCGAAGCGTGAGGTGTCCACCTTGATGGTCAATTTTCCGTCGTCGTTAAGGACGGCGCTTCCGGAGTCTACCATGACCCTGTCGTGGGTCCAGTAGTAATCGTCATCCATGAAGTACCATCCCCATTCGTATCCCCACCACCAGGGCCTCTCATATACCGAACGGTAGATGACGTATTCGACCTGGCCTCCGGAAACGGGGCTACCAAAATAATATTTCGCATCGACATTCGCCGTAATCCGTGCGCCCCTGATGTAGACGTCAGAGTCGGTCTCGACCTTCACCTCAAATTCGGGTTTTTTATACTCCTCGACTTTGAAGTAGCTGTAAAAATTCGTGTCATCGAAAAACACGATGATATCGTATTCCCCCAGGGGCGGTTCGGGGCCGAGCTTGAAATCGCCCGACAGGCTCCCGAACTCGTTGATCGTAAGGTCCTTCCTATAGATCTCATTCCCCTTTGAGTCCTTGATTATGACAAGGTATGTATCGTTTCGATCGGGGACTTCGAGCCCCGACTTTTTCGCCTCCCTTATGATGGAGCGAAAATAAACCGTATGATTCGGGCGGTATACGGGCCTGTCGGTATAGGTATATACCCTGTCTTTTGAGTCCGACCACCAAAAATATGTGTAGGGGTCGGCCAACGTGAAGTTGTCATCCTTTTCGGCGAAGACGTAAAGGCTGTAATTTTCGCCGATATCGGCCTCGGAATAGAAGATACCGTCTCTGTTGGTCTTGCCGGACGCCAGCGGCTTTTTATCCGAACCCCAGATCGAGACCTTTACGCCGCTCTCGGGCTCCCCCGTGACCCTGTCTGTTACATACATGAGATCATCGGTGGGGGAGTTCTTGACGATGAAGGCGATTGAAGAGACCACGACCGCCGTGTATGCGACCATGTCCTGATATATTGCCTCAACGAGGTAAACACCCACATCGTCGATCTTGATCGGGATCTCATGGTATTCCCATTTACCCTTTTTGGTGTAGACGAGCCTCTCCTCCCAGCGATTTATGAGCTTATATCCATCGAGAACGGGAAAGAGCTCGTAGGACTGGGGTGGAGGGGATTCGGGCTCGGAGACGTGGGGAAGGCCGAGCGCCGACACCACCTCTTTTCTGATGTCTTCGGAGAGGACCGATCTATAGTCCTCCCGAAATAGGCCCAAGACCTTTCTCTTTACACCCCCGGCCATCTCCGACGGGCTTGACAGGTCCCTTTTTGTCTTCATTGTGGGGCTGTGGACGTCACTCAGATCGAGGAAGTAGGATACAGGATCGTCAATCCTGTACAGGCGGATATCGAGTGCAGGGACGTCCATAGACGAGATCGTGATCGTAGCCTCTTCTTGTGGAGTGAAGATTTTATTTGTCGAAAGATCGAAGCTGGCTGAAAATGAGTTTTGAGAAAATCCCAAGACTCCGATTAATATCAAAAAAGCGATTATCGTTGACCTTTTCATTTTATTTTCTCCTATGATAATCAAAGATAATAGTCCTTGAAAAGTTTTGCAGTAGCCTTGATTATACTACCTTATATCTCCCTAAAAAGCGTAATTTCCTCTTTGAAATTCCAAGTCACCTGCTCAGTCCAATATTTTAAACCTGAAGTATCCCAAAAAATGGTCGTTTTCCGCCTTCGGCCTCCAGCGTTCGTCGGGGTGTTCCATCAGGGTCTTGAGCCTGACTTTCCTCACCTCTCCGGCATCGGTGTCCCTCGGGCCTGTGTGATAGACCAACCAGTCGTCATCGTCTCCTTCGGAGTCATCATCCTTCCCCCACTCCCCCAAAAATATCATTACGTGATAGGGCATTTCGTGGTTGTCGGGATTGAAGTAAAATAGGAGGTCTCCGGGGAGGGCGTTTTTTTGGCTCATCCCGATGGATACTACGTTGTAGTTGAGGAGGACACCCGTTGTTGCGGCGGGGGAGAATTTTTCGTCGACATCTTCGGGGACAAAGGCGCCGTTGCCCGTCCTGAAAACCTTTGTCCCAAGAAGCGGGACGCCGGGGTAGTTGTATTTCTTCACATCGGGAATTGAGGGGTTTAAAAGCGAGCTGTAAGACTCAAAAAACTCCTCATTGTGGACCTTGAGTGCCTCGATGTAAGAGAATCTTATGAATCCAGCACAGTCGGTCGTGGTCTCCGACCAGCGGCGGTTCTTCTCGTAGACTTGAGATTCGGAGACCGTCGAGAACCACCTCCTGAAGTTGAGTCGGTCGGTGTCACCCATAAGTTCGGTGACATCCGGAAATCCGTCAGCGTCCCTGTCCCTGAAATCGGAGACGACATCGAGCCTTAATTCACCAGGCCTCAGTCCCTTGGCCTCGGCCGAAATCATGACCTCGCCGGCCTCGAAAGTCGAGACGAGTTTTGTCTTCGCCTTCCCATCAGAAAGCAGTAGGGGATTTTCGCCCACAAGCGAGACATCGACGCCGGAAAAAGAAAGATACACGGGAGAATCGATACGGGCTGTCCTCCCCGAATCGGTGGCGGCCCTCACCATAATCGACACGGAATCCGTGCCGTTGGCGTAGATTGAGTCGGAAGAAGATGTAATCTCCATATATGCCGGCTCCCCGCTACATGATATTATCAGGGTGGCGAAGATAGTAAGTACATAGACCCACCCCGCCACAAATATTTTTTTTGGCTCAATCAAGGTCACGAAAGACGAGCCTGAATTCACCTGCCATCGCCTCGCCCTCAAAGTTGATCCCGCCATAAAAAGATACGAATGACCTCCTAAAGTGCTCAAGAAAGGGGAGGAACCTTTTTTCGGCATCCCGATAAAGGAAATATTTATAGTGTGCCGAAAGGTTAACGAGATATGTCTCGAGTAAAGACACGGAGTTTTCGCCGTTGACGAAGAGATAGAGGTCATAATTGTCTGCAGAAAGGTCGGTCTGGGAATCGGAAAACGCCTTTGTCTTTGAGAGAAAATCGGACGAGAAGTAATCCCCCTGATCTTTGAGATGCGGCTCGATTACAGACAGGGTCTCTATATCGATCAATCTCGACATCGTCGAGACGTCCCTAAATAAATATAGCCTTTCGTCTTTCAAGGCAAAGCCGGGATTCGCCTTAATCGGGCGTATATATTCCCTTCCGCTCCACTCAATAACGCTCTCTCTGAATTGGCCCATGTAGTAGATTTCGGCGCCGCCGTAGCTGATTAAATTCGGCCCCTCATCCCGAAATGCGTAATCGGAGAGCGAGGAAAGATTGGAGATCAATTGCCCTTCGCCATTATCGTTGACGCCGAAAGACGCCATTGTGAGAAGATGGGGCTCCCTACCCTCGTACCCCAATCCGGTGAGTGTGAAGAGCGCCCCCCCATCGAGGTTTTTGAGTATCCCGCCCTCTATATCGAATCCTGAGGAGAGTTTCCATTTATTGACTATTGAGATGTATTTTATTCTTTCCCCGACATCGTAAAACCAGTTTTGATAGAAGATCGAGTATAGGACCTCGGGATCGAAGGCGTTAAAGGCCACTAGTGCGGCCGTCTCACCCGGGATGTTTTTAAGATCAAGGGTTTTCCTCCCTTCGAGCGCCCTGAAATCGACCCCGGAATTATCAAGGTCATAGGGGGAGTAGAGGTGGATATCGGCGCCGAGGTCGGTAAATCTTACGCCAAGAAACAGCGATTCATTTCCGCCCATGAGCTTCTCCGCCCTCCCGATGATGCCGGTTTCGCCCGCCTTCGGCTCGGTTATTCGGTGAAATAGTATTATATGGGAGTCTTTTTCGGATTTACCTTTGAGGGCAGATAGGTATTTTGTGAAATCGGGATCTTGAGACAGGGTGTTTGTGTCTCTGCCCGAGATCACCTCCCACTGCGAAAGGAGGGCGTGGGGAGAGTTCGATACAACGATATAGTCGGACAGCCTCTTATAGTATAGTTTTCTCCCCCCCACGTTTACCACCCACGGGGAAAATCCGAGGACGTCTTCATGTACGATGCCTTTTTTGATTTGGGATACGATTTCAATAATCATGCCCTTAAACCAGCCGATCTCTACGACGGCGACCCACGCCGTCCTCCCCGATGCCTCGGTCTCGTAAAAAACCGCCCTCTTTCCTATGACGTAGAGGACGCGTTTTACGGTCACTTTTATTCCGAGTGCCTCTTCGACGTTGCCGAAGAGAGAGAGCACCGGGGCCGAGACGTCGGTCTTTATCGGCCCCTCAAAGAGCGACATATTTTTCACATCATTGTAGAAATCGCTTTTGAGGAGGGGCTTGAGACCTTTCTCGAGATTCTTGAAATAGACAAGGCTTTTTGCCGACCCGGGAACGATCTCGTAAAGCTCTTTTGTGTTTTTTGCCCAAACTTCACCGCTTTGGGATACGATAATAAGCGGAACTGCTATTAAGAGAAAAATTGCGAACAGAATCGCTCTATAGTTTACTAAGGGATTTTGCCTTTTTATATATGATTTCAGACCTTCATTATTCGGCTTCACTATATCCTCCTTTAATAAAAGAAGATTCTTGTTTATTTTGATCCCTCAAAAAAGGAGACAGGATCAAGACCTCCGCGAAGTATGATGTTATGGTATCTTAACGATACTATATGTATCACCTTCTCCCTGATGTTTTTAGGCAAAGGATTTAAATGATCTATATGGGCCATCAGTTTCGGAAGGTCCAGATAAAAGTCCTCCAGGTTTTCCTCAATCTTTTCTCTGACCTCGGCATTTGTTGATGACGTACCCTCCGAGGAGATCGATTTTGATAAAGCCATGTATTCTTCCCATTCACTATTGAGGATTGTTTCGATTGGATCGGCGCCTTCTCCTTCTTCTTCGTAATCGTAATAGTAGTCGTAGGTGTCAATCGGGACGAAAAAGTTACTTCTTCCCTCAAGTAGGAGCCTTTTCTCCTTTTTGGTTATCCCATCATCGTCCGAGATTTCTTTTGGGTACTCATCGCCGACCTCGTCCAGTGCCTTTATAACGTCGGAAAAGACCCCCTCGGGTTCGGGTGAGATGCCTTTCGGCTCAACTTTTTTTTCGCAGGAAGAAATAAAAATTACAAAGAATATCAGGATAAAAGTAGTAAAAATCTTTAGAGAATCTCCGAAAAAGTTTGGCATGCCACCCATTATCCCTTTTTGGCCTGATCTAGGGTTGTGGTCGGGTTTTTTCTTAGACACTGTAATATCTCGCTTAAGGCATCCTGTGCCTTGTATGTATTTGTATTGATTTTCCATCCCTTCTCCTTTAAACGTATTAAAAGTTCCGTGACGTCCGGTAAAAGGTGTCGTATACCTTTTAGATATTTTTCATCGGAAAAAAGTTCCGATGACAGGACGTCAAAAAAAGTTTTACCTTCTTTTAATATTACGACCCTGTTTGAAACACCGACGACCTCTTCGAGATCGTGGGAGATGATGATAACGGTTTTCCCGCCCTCGTTTAGCGCCTTGATATTTTTCAATATCTCGGCCTTCGATTCTGCGTCGAGTCCCTGTGTGGGCTCGTCGAATATCAGGATTTTCGGGTCAACGGCAAGGATAGAGGCGATCGCCACCTTTCTCTGCTCGCCGCCGGAGAGAGTGAAGGGGGAGCGGTGGCCCAAGGATTCGATATCAAGGTTTACGAGCCTTGCGGTCATTTTCACCTTCTCTTCTATCTCCTCGTTTGTGAGTTCTTTATCCCTGTTTCTTAACCCGAAAGATATCTCACCATATACCGATTCTTCAAAGAGCTGGTGTTCGGGATACTGGAATACCATTCCTACAATATCCCTTAACCTCCCCACCTTTTTGGTATCCGAATTCAGGACAAAATCGCCTATGCGGACAGTCCCCTTTGTGGGTAACAGGAGGCCGTTCAGGTGAAGGACTAGGGTTGTTTTTCCCGACCCGGTTTCACCCACGAGGGCGATAAACTCCCCCTCATTGATTTCTAGGTTCACTCCCGAAAGGGCTTCTTTTTCAAGAGGTGTATCAGGATTAAAGACATGATATAGGTCTTTTATTTCAATGAACATATGGTACTAAGAAGAGACCTTGTAAACTTGATCTCCCGGCCTCACCCTTTCACCAACTTTGATTCCGACCAAGGCTCCCGGCCCCGCCTCGGTTACGGGGTTATTTTCGACTTCCATCGACTCGACCACCTCGGAAAAATCTGTGGTGGCCCCCATGTAGTGTAGCTCGTCTCCTACCTTGAGCTTGCCTTCCGTAACCTTGATGGCCGCAACACTGGGCTTGGCGAAAAATTTGATAATATCACCAACTTTTACCTCTTCCGACATTGAAATCCTCCTTTTTCATGTAATATGTCAGAAAACGATATATATGCCAAATCAATTCTTTCCATCAAAAATCTCCCCTCTCCCCTCAATCGTCGGCTTGAAACGCACCAAGGATCCCGCTGACCAAGGCGGGAATCTGTTCGTCGCCTATCGTTCTCGGGTCGATGATTATCCTCTCCTGCGCAATACGGGCGATGATGGGGGGGGTCTTCGATCTCAGGCGTCCCTCGAGCGTCTTCGGGCTGATATCCAATGGGATGATTGACACCACCTTGGTCGGGATGTCGGCCGCGGGGAACGATCCACCCCCGGCCTGTGAGAAATCATCGGTTGTGATCACATCGAATCCGGGGTGCGGTACCTGGTTGATTCTTTTCGTTATCCTGATAGCCCTCTTTTTCGTCTCCTCATAAGGCATTGTAATCATCGAAAGCGTCGGTATCCTCTTTGCGGCGAGCTCCATGTCCCTGTAGGTCAAAAGGGTCGCCTCGCAGGCGGCCAGTGTGAGCTTATCGATCCTCAACACCCTGATGAGGGGATTTTTGCTAAGCTTTTCGACGATGTCTTTTTTGCCGACGATAAATCCCGCCTGCCCTCCACCCAGAAGTTTATCACCTGAAAAGGTGACAATATCCACCCCCGCCTTTATTGTATCACCGACGGTGGGCTCTTTTGGGAGCCCGTAACGCGCTAGATCGATGAGGCATCCACTTCCGAGATCCTCCATCATATGGATCTTGTGCTTTTTTGCGAGCTCGGAAAGCTTGTGGGCGGGGACGTCCTCGGTAAACCCAACGATGCGGTAATTTGATGTATGGACCTTTAGGATCATCGCGGTCTCACTACAGATGGCGTTCTCGTAGTCTGACAGCCTCGTCCTGTTTGTAGTCCCGACCTCGACCAATTTCGCCCCGCTCCTCTCCATAACGTCGGGGATGCGAAACCACCCCCCTATCTCGACCAGCTCCCCGCGGGAGACTATGGCCTCCCTTTTCTGTGCCAGTGTGTTTAGGGCCAAAAAGACAGCGGCCGCGTTGTTGTTGACGATTATGGCGCCCTCGGAGCCGGTGATCTCCGATATAAGACCGGCTACATGGTCGTAGCGCAATCCCCTCTCGCCTTTTTTTAGGTCGAATTCGAGATTGGAATATCCGGATGCGACCTTTACAATATTCTCCAATGCCTCACGACTCAAGGGCGCCCTTCCGAGATTAGTGTGTAGGACGACCCCCGTTGCGTTTATTACGGGGACGAGAGAGGGCGAGTGAAGATTTATCAGCCAGTCTTCTATCAGTGATACGAGGGAGGGTTCCGATACCTTTATATCTTTCTCTCCCGAAATCATCCTGTTTCGTGTCACCGAGAGGGCGTCGCGAATGGCCTGTGTAACTACCGTCTTCGAGTATCTCGTGGTCAGGTCCTCGACCTTAGGATTCTTGAGGAGCCTGTCAACTTTCGGGAGGGAGGAAAGGGCGGTCTTCCCCCCGACGTTTTCATCACTTTTTGACATGAGTCACCAAAAAAAACAACGACCCATTCCCTATAACACATTTTTTATTGTTTCTCAAGGAAAATAAGGGGGTATTGAACTCAACGAAAGAACTGTTTTGTACTATGGGGCAACAAAAATTTATGTTATATGTAAATTATGGAGAGGGTGTTTTTAGGATTGGGCTCAAACCTCGGCGATAGGGTCGAAACCATCCGAAAGGCAAAGGAGATGGTATCGTCGATACCGGGGGTGTCCGTTGCTGTATCTTCCTCCCTCTATGTGACGGAGCCGGTTGGGATATCGGATCAGCCGATGTTTATCAACGCCGTTTTGGAGATAGAGACCGATCTCTCACCGGAGGAGCTTTTTTTTGAGTTAAAAGATATCGAGGCAAAATTGGGAAGGACCGAAACCATCCGATTGGGGCCGAGGGTCATCGACATAGATATCCTGCTCTTCGGCGACAGGATAGTCGAAGAAGAAGACCTTACGATCCCCCACCCCGAGATGGCCAAAAGGGGATTTGTCCTTGTGCCTTTGTGTGAGATAGCACCGGAAATAAAACATCCAAGGCTCAAGAAAAAGATAAAAGAGCTTGTCGATCGGCTGGGAGATATTAGCGGAGTCGAGAAAATTGAAGAAGCTCAATAAAGTGTCTACAATTTCCCTCTTTTTTAATCTTCTATAAAATCCCAAAAAAGATATGTCATCATTTGAGGATGCGATGGAGCCTCTTCGTCCTGTCTTCGTTTCCGAAGATCAGACGGCAGGTGCCGCATGGCGAGCGGAGCAGGAGTTCTTCTTCCTTGTCTTTAGGAGTATCGCCCAAGAGCTCCCAGAGTCCCCTTGGGCCGATGGTATAGAGGGCCACAAGATAGGGGTCATTTCCGTATTTATCGAAGAGGGATCTCAATCCCCCATCTTTTATATTGCCGAGATATAGGGGGTGTCTTCCTTCGATATTCGCCGCCTCCCCGCAGCAGGCGAAGAGGTCCCCCCGGCTGAAGAGAAACGGGGTTCTGAGAGAGAGACACGGCCCGCCCTTGTTTTCGTCGGGGAAATCCTCGGCGGGAATCCCCTCCCTTGCACTCCCTATGTACATCAGGGGGGAAAATTGGATGACATCGAGATTTTTAAGACCCGCATCCCTGAGGTCTTTCTCTATATCCTCCTTTTTATCGCTTGTCCTCATAGTAGCCCTGATTATGTAGGGGATATCGAGCTTTTCCGCGGCCCTTGTCGCATTGACCACCCTTTCGGTAGGGACAAATTCCTGATGAAAAAAATCCGCCGAAAGCCCCATCCCGATGGTGTCGGTAAAGTCACTCAAGACCTCTTTCGCCCTATCTGTGCTCGTCGCCCAGAATGCGTTGGTAACAAAGGTGTAGGGGATTGAGAACCTCCTCAGCTCCTGCACTGCTTCATGGAGGAGGTCTTTGACCATAAAAACCTCGCCGCCTGAAAATCCAACGGCCTCAACATTCGGTGTCCCGGCTATTTCTACTATGAATCTCTTGATCTCACCTGGATCGAAATCTCGATCCGCCACGGGGGTGGACGATGTGCCGCAGTGTCGGCATCTTGAAGGGCACTTTCTGGTGAGGAAGAGTGATATTGTGAGGTGTTCCACGGGACTTAAAAATCCTTATCTTTTTTATCTCTGAGTTGAGGGGGTAGATAATCATTGAAGAGCGAGAATTTGTGCTCGACGAAGCGGAGCGACTTTATCTTTGAAAAGACCTCGTTGTCCTCCATCCAGTTGAGCCCCTCCTTGAACATACAGTCCTGATAAAAACCCGGGCCCAACGGCGGGAGGATGACGTCCCGGCCGTTCTCATCCGGAACCCTTATTCCACGGTACTTGCATCCCTTTTCGGTGAAGAACCGCACCTGCCAATAGGCGGGCGATGTCCCGTCCTCGCTCCTCATATAATCGGGGCCGGCGTAGATCGTCATCGACCTCGGAATAAAGTCCCCCATTTCCGATTCGAGGTCGTCAACACGATCGGTAAATACTATCGTGTCTCCCTTCCACATAGATTGATCCCAAAAGACGACAATCAAGGGAGTTACAGTAAGTTTTCTCGGAGGCTTCATTTCTGGCCCACTTTAATAGTGTATCTAAAATCGGCTCGGCTGATGTCACCGAGCCCGATTTTTTATATATCATTTAATCCCGATAAAGTCAATAAATCGGACGAGAGAGAAAAAAGCCTTCGCCTTAAAAATCAGACTTGACCCGAAAATGAAGTGGTGGTAAATTATGTGACTATGAAGAACTGGCTGAAACAGATACGCGATGGGATCGGGAGGGAAAAGGAAGATAAGAGGGAGAACATCGCCTCCCTATACGAGATCATCGAGGATTTTCTGAAGGCCTTGGACCATGAACAGGTTAAGGGGATTAGGGAGGAGTTCCTTGAGCGATACGAGGTTCACAGGGATATCATAGATGATGTAATCAAGCCCAGACCCAAGAAAAAAGAGGTGGCCGAGCCTTTGGGTGAAAAGGCCGTTTTGGAACTGGATAGTGAAAAAATAAATGTAATAAAAGAGATATCCGAAATAAGATTCAGGGCTATCGAAGAGAAGATCGATGCACAATCAAAGGCGTTCGAAGAGAAGCTTAGGATTAAGATCGATGGCATCGAGAAAGAAATCTCTGAGACATCCGCCCACCACCTCGACCTGATAAAGTTGCTCCAGCAAGGTGTCCATGAGCAGAACCGGCGGATATTTTTTTTCTTCAACAGGGTCTGGCTCTTGATATTGGGCATTGTCGTTTCGATCCTCATAGGTGGGGCGGCCCTGATTGTTGTCCTCCTGAAATAGCGCATTTGGGAATTAAATGATGGTTTTTTGGGTGTCTTTTTGGATTCATGCTTGAAATTTAGGTATTTTTTTTGTATAAGGCACCTGACATTTTCGTTTTTAAGCTTCGAGATCAGATGCCGGCACCGCGAAATACGAGAATCTAAATTACATTGATGAGCTTCATTTATGAGTGAGATGCTTAGACATATCATTTTCGGCCTCATGGGCGGTCTTGGCCTCTTTTTTCTCGGCATACGCACCATGAGTGATGGTCTTCAGAAGTATGCTGGGAGTCGCCTAAGGAACTTTTTAAAGAGCATTACGAAAAACCGTGTTATCGGTATGTTAACAGGTCTATTCGTAACAGCACTCATTCAGTCGAGTTCAGCCACGACCGTCATGACAATAACCCTGGTAAACGCCGGCCTGATTAATTTAATTCAGGCCATTAGTGTGGTCTTGGGCGCCAATATCGGAACGACCGTAACCGCCCAGATGATAGCCTTTCAAATACAGGACTTCGCTCTCCCACTTATAGGGATAGGTGTGCTATTAAAGTTGTTTGCGAAGGGGGAGAAAGTAGTATACTTCGGTGAAGCCCTGATGGGCTTCGGAATGCTTTTTTTTGGGCTTTCAATAATGAAAGACGCCTTTACCTTTTTAAAGGGGTCTGATGCAGTTTTTAATTTTTTTACCAATCTCGATGGCTTACCCTTCTTGGCGCTCATCATAGGAACCGTCTTCACCATGATGATGCAGAGTTCCTCTGTGACGGTTGGTGTAACAATGGCGTTGGCCAGCACGGGACTCATCTCATTCCCAACCGGTGTGGCCCTGATACTGGGAGATAACATCGGAACGACCATAACGGCTTTGATTGCCTCCATAGGAACAAACATCTCTGCAAGGAGGACCGCAAGGGCACATACGATGTTCAACGTTATAGGAGTAACCTATATCTATCTACTTTTGCCCTATTTTATACAGTTAGTGAATTTAGTGACTCCAGGAGATGTCAACTTCATCATTGCAAGCACTGAAGAGGCCGCCAGGTTCAATATGAATATAGGAGACGCCCCCTATATGGCACGACATATCGCCAATGCCCACACTATATTCAATGTGATCAACACCATTCTGTTCCTCCCCATAATCGGGGTTTTGGTAAAGATTGTTACATGGTTGGTGCCCGGTGAAGAGGTCGTGCCGGAATTTCACCTGAAATATCTCAACGGAAAAGTCGTCTCGACACCTAGCATCGCTATAGGGGAGGCGAGAAACGAGACTATACATATGGCTGGGATATCTCTTTCCATGCTTGACGAGGATATGGCAGCTTTTTTTGATGGAGATATGAAGAGGCTCGAGAACGTAAGAAAGATGGAGAACTCCGTGGACCTGCTCCAGAAGGAAATCACCGATTATGGTGTCAGGATATCTCAAGAGTCTATCACTCCCGAAATATCCAAGGAAATTACATCAATAATCAACATGGTAAACAATATTGAGAGGATAGGGGACCACTGCGAAAATTTGAGCAAGCTGATCGAGAAGAAGAAAGCGGGGAAATGTTTTTTCTCCGATGCCGCCATGGAAGGCATCAGGGAAATTTATGGGGAGACCAGAAAATTTTTGGATTTCACCATAAAAGCTATGGAGAGGAGGGATACTAAAATAATAGCCGAGGCCAGCCAGTTTGAAGAGCGTATCAATTACCTGGAGGATACCCTGAGACAGGACCATGTGGACAGGCTCAACAAGGGGGATTGTATTGTCGATTCGGGCCTCATCTTCATAGATATACTGACCAACTTCGAGAAGATCGGAGACCATGTTTATAACATCGCAGAGGCGGTTGTGGGTATAAAGTGATTTTTACCAATGATAGCGGATAAATTGATTTTCCCGACTGAAAACGATCGAATGAGTAGTTTTTTGATCATTTCTCACGCCGAAATCCCTTAATTCAAAAATGTGTTTTATTCCCGTTGATTCGAAAGGATTTCATCATCCTTCGTCCACGGATTTTGACTTAAGTCAACCGTTATATATCACGTGCATGGCTCAACTTGTTTTCCCTTGACAATCTTTCTTTTTACATGATAATTATTTAAGCTCCATGTTAAAGAAAGAGACAAAAAAAATAGAGAGATCATTTCATCACGTAAAGAATTCCGGAGAACTGTATGGACTATAAGGAGACGCTGAACCTTCCAAAAACTGATTTTCCCATGAAGGCCAACCTTTCGAAGAAGGAACCTGACCTTTTGGCAAGATGGGAATCAATAAAAATATATGACCTCATTAAAGAGGCGTCAAAGGGGAGGGAGAAATATATCCTCCACGACGGGCCCCCCTATGCAAACGGCAATATACACCTCGGGACCGCCTTAAACAAGGTTCTTAAGGATATCATAGTAAAGTCGAAGTTTATGATGGGATACGATAGCTTTTACGTCCCCGGATGGGACTGCCACGGTCTCCCGATTGAGCATCAGGTGGATAAGGAATTAGGGCCCAAGAAGCTTGAGATGTCAAAGAGTGAAGTAAGGAAGAGGTGTCGTGTCTTTGCCGAGAAATATATTGATATCCAGAGGAAGGAATTCAAGCGGCTCGGTGTCTTCGGTGATTGGGACAACCCTTACGTCACGATGAGCTACGACTACGAGGCAACGATCGTCAGGGAATTTGCAAAGTTCGCGCTGGCCGGATCGGTCTACCGTGGGAAAAAACCTGTCTACTGGTGTGCCTCCTGCGTGACGGCACTTGCCGAGGCCGAGGTCGAATACAACGATCATAAGTCCCCTTCTATTTACGTCAAATTTCCGATGATAGACGATCTCGGCGAGATCTACCCGGAGCTTGTGGGGAAAAAGGTCTCCGTAATAATCTGGACAACAACACCCTGGACGATCCCCGCAAACCTCGCAATTGCCCTGCATCCCGACTACGAGTATGTAGCCGCTG
>CAZDOD010000011.1:18285-26164 GCA_964506935.1 uncultured Thermodesulfobacteriota bacterium
AAAGCAATTATATTAAATATATGAAACTTGACTTAAAAGACTATAAAATACTTTTGAAATTTTTGGGACGTGAGCTCGAGGGGAAAAGGGCAAAGCATCCGATTTACGACAGGGAGTCGGTCATCATTCTCGCAGATTATGTGACCCTCGATGCTGGAACCGGGTGTGTCCACACGGCACCTGGGCACGGGCAGGAGGACTACGAGTCAGGGTTGAAATACAACATTGACATCTATGCCCCGGTCGATGACTATGGGAAATTCACGGATGAGGTAGAGTATTTTGCCGGAAAATTCGTCTTTGACGCAAACGAGGACGTAAACAAAAAGCTCGCCGAGGTCGGGGCTCTCCTCAAGGTAGAAGATTACGAGCATCAATATCCCCACTGCTGGCGGTGCAAAAATCCTATCGTCTTTCGCTCCACGCCCCAGTGGTTTATATCTATGGATAAAAACGATCTCAGAAAGACGGCGCTCTCCGAGATAGACAGGGTTAAGTGGATCCCGAAGTGGGGTAGGGATAGGATCTATGGGATGATAGAAAACCGCCCCGACTGGTGTATCTCGCGTCAGCGCTCGTGGGGTGTTCCCATTACGGTCCTTTACTGCAACTCGTGCGGGGCCGAGATCATGGATGAAAAGATATTTGGGCGGGTTTCCGATATGTTCGATGAAGGGGGGGCGGACGTCTGGTTCGAAAAGGAGATCGAAGAAATCACGGGTCCGGGATATAAATGTAAGAAGTGCGGCGGCACCGAGTTTACCAAGGAGGATGACATCCTGGACGTCTGGTTCGACTCCGGGGTAAGCTACGCCGCGGTTTGTGAGAAGAGAAAGGATCTAAAGCCAATACCGGATATGTATCTCGAGGGTAGCGATCAACACAGGGGGTGGTTCCACTCCTCGCTTTTAGCCAGCGTGGGGACAAGGAAACACGCACCCTATCGTGAGGTTTTAACCCACGGTTTTCTGGTCGACGGCGAGGGGAGGAAGATGAGCAAATCCCTCGGCAACTTCATCGCGGTGGAAGACGTCATAGAACAATATGGGGCGGAGATAATCCGTCTCTGGGTCAGCGCGGAGGATTATCGTGAAGATATCCGCATCTCCCAGGAGATACTAAAAAGAATGTCTGAGGCATATAGGAGGATCAGAAACACATCCCGATTTATCCTCGGAAACCTCTACGACTTTGACCCGAAAAAAAATTCTGTCAAGAGAGAAGATCTCTCGGAGCTGGACCGCTATATCCTCATAAAGTTCACGAGGTTAATCAAGAGGGTGCTCTCGGCATTCGAGGACTTCGATTTTCATGTCATATATCACAGCATCCACAATTTCTGCGCCGTAAACCTGAGCGCATTCTATCTCGATGTTCTCAAAGACCGGCTCTATATCAACGCCCCGTCGTCGAAACCACGCAGGGCCGCCCAGAGCACTATGTATATCATCCTTCACGATATTGTAAGATTGATGGCGCCGATACTCGTGTTTACCGCTGACGAGATATGGGAGAATCTACCCGATGCCGAAAAAGAAAATAGCGTCCACCTGACTTCCTTTCCCGAGCCCGATGATTCTTATCTCGATGATAAATTAGAAAAGGACTGGGACGATATCCTCGAGGCCAGGGGGGAGGTCACCAAGGCGCTCGAGGAGGCGAGAAGGGAAAAAGTAATCGGGCACTCCCTTGACGCAATGGTGACGCTTTCCGCCACGGGGAAGAGACAGGAGCTTCTAAAAAGATATGAGGGTGAGCTCAGCAATATTTTCATCGTCTCAAAGGTCAGCGTCACGGATAATCCCCCAAAAGGAGCGTTTCAGAGCGAAGAGGTGAAAGGTCTTGCGATTTCTGTTGCCAGGGCATCGGGCGAAAAGTGCCCACGTTGCTGGCACTACAGTGAAGAGATCGGCTCCGAAAAAAATTATCCCGAGACATGCGGACGCTGCGCAAAGAGTCTCGAGGAAGGAAAGGCATCGTGAGAGTATCTTCTTGGGACAAAAGGAAATATCTAACTATCACCGCCGTAACCATCATCGTGGTCATTCTCGACCAGATAACCAAGGAGATTATCGATAGAAGCCTGGAGTTGAGCCAGTATATTACGATTATCCCGAACTTCGTCGATATCCATTACATCAGAAACACCGGCGCGGCCTTCGGGATAATGTCAAGGCTCCCCGACGGGGCGAGGATCCCCTTCCTTGTCGGCGTCTCAATCGTGGCGATGGCGCTTATCTTATATCTTTTCGTGAAGGCCGAAAGCAATCGGAAAAATTATATCTTTTCGCTCTCCCTGATCTTAGCCGGCGCCCTCGGAAATCTCATCGACAGGATATGGTTGGGCGAGGTCAGGGATTTTATCGACCTCCACATCTACAACCTCCACTGGCCCATCTTTAACGTTGCCGATTCGGCCATTACAATAGGGATCATCCTTTTGGGCTATGAACTCCTCATAGTGGAACCGAAGATGAGTAAAAAGGGGACTTCCTGATGCATCCCGTCCTTTTTTCCATAAAGGGAATCACCATCTACACATACGGCCTTTTCGTGTCCGTGGGATTTCTCGTTGGCTTCATCCTATTCCTAATGGAGGTGAAAAGGCGGGGCTTTGTCGTCGACACCGGGATTGACCTCGCATTCTGGGTACTCCTTTCGGCCGTAGTCTTTTCAAGGCTAGCCTACGTCCTCGTGAATTTCAGCTATTTTTCAAAATACCCACTCAGGATATTTATGATATGGGAGGGGGGGCTTGTATGGTACGGTGCTTTTATCGGCGCGCTGATTTCCGCCGTTATCTACTTTAAGGCAAAGAAGCTGGAAGGTTGGCTCTGGGCCGATATGTGCGCCCCCTCGGTGGCGTTGGGACAGGCGCTGGGGAGGATCGGTTGCCTCATGGCGGGGTGCTGCTACGGCAAGCCCACGGACCTCCCGTGGGGGATAGTCTTTGAAAGATCGGATATTGCGCCCCTCGGGATCTCGCTCCACCCCACGCAGGTCTATCATATGATCTTTAATTTTTTGATATTTGTCTTCCTATTTTATCGGCGAAAAAAGGTGAAATTTCGGGGGGAGCTGATACTGTCGTATGTGTTACTATATGCGGGGGCGAGGAGCATTGTGGAGGTATTCAGGGGCGATCCGAGGGGGTATTGCTTTGGGGATATGATATCTACGTCGGGATTTATCAGTATTATCGCCGTGGCTGTTTCTATCGTGTTATACTATAAGATTAAGGATAAGAATCGGATATTGGATAAAAAAATCAAAGGCGAAAGGGTAAAAAAGAAATGAAAACTAAAAGGAAGTTGTCAGATACATTGTTTCCACCATACCGGATATGGGAGGATATCCCCTTCGGTTTCTGGTATGTGGGGTTTTTTGCGATGGCGCTCTCGTTTTTCAATCTCTCCATAAATTTCTTTTCCCACTTCGCCATCCTCTTGGGACACTTGACCTCCACCCTCCCGGAGCTGCCAAGGGACCCGAACGGGCTCGACCTTTTCTTTTCCGGCACATTCTCTCTTTACTACTTGGTTTCCACATTTCTCTTTTTCATTTTAGGTGTCTCATACTGGAATTTCAAGAAGGGGGCGACAAAAAGGCTAAAAGTCCTACTTATTATCGACATGATAGTCTTTCTCGTTTACAATATCCTAAACTTTATCGGCCTCTACCTTTATGCCAACCCCTATCTGAAATACAAGGCCCCGATCTATATTGTTCTCATGATCGTCTGCTTCTATTTTATCGCCACGAAGGTGGATGAAAGGGCAAAAAAGATAGTGGATAAGAGATAGGGTGTTGAAACTTGAAAGGATTTAGATAATATATAGTGGGTAGATGGGGCTTTTTTCGCTTTAAAAATTTATCTACTTTTTTATAATTTAGGTAGGTCTTAAAAAACCTATCTCTCCCAGACACCTTTCTCTTTATTGTACCTGTACCTGGACCCCAGGACACTTCCCTTTTGTCACCCGCACTCCTGTTTAAACTGGTTTAAGTCGTTATCTCCAAAACCCTGAAGGATATAGTCACGGACGAAGATGAGGATCACGTCACCTCCACCTATCTCGATTGGTTGGTAAGTTTTTATCGTCCTCTTCTCGTAGTCGATGATTATCTCCTTATCTATCCTCTCGATGCTTCCGTTGGGAGAGATCACGGCGATGTCATATTTTCCCGACCTCTCTAATGGGTTTATTGCAGAGATAAATTCCAATCTCTCTATCATTTTAATGGCGCCGAAGAATGTGATTTGGCCGCCGTCAAAATGGGATCCCGGAGTGTAGGATATCTCCCCTTTTTCGGTTTTGATCTTAAAGTTTTCAAGCTTAGGGAAGAGTTTTTGGTTTTCTGATGTCTCGATTTTGGCCAACCTCAAGAGCTCAACATCGGAGAGTTCGCTTTTTTTGCCTGAAATTTCACTTATGTTTACAATCCTTATCTCGGCCTTAGTTGTCTCCGCGAAAATGGGTGTCGAAAAAGTCGATATAAAAACAAGTGACAGAATAGCGGTCAGGATGATAATCCCATTTCTTTTCATCTTTGATCTCCCTTAGAGGTCGTGATCAGTCTAATTTTTTTATAGAAAATCAAGAGAAGAAAAGGGGCGGTTCAAATCCTTGATGCTTAAAATCGCCGCCCCAATCCCTCTTTAAAAAGCCCTTCTATATCTTCTCAAAGTACTCGATGTCCGTGATCATGGCGTCTCTGTCTTCGGCCCATTTCGGTCTGACCCGATCACCCCTCTTTACCTTGTCTCCTTTGATCCTGTGGAGTAGCTTTGTGTCGGCGCCGTCTAGTTTAATTAATGCCATTGTATAGGGTATCGGCAGCATTTTGCAATACTTTTTGAAGTATTCCTCCTCGTAGTTTACCACGGTGTATTCCTCAACCGTCCCTTCGGGGCCGACTTCGACAAGCTCGGTGATCTTGGAAAAATCCCTTTCGCAATATGACCTGGGGGGAATATAGACCTTGTTGCACTTATCACATCTTGCGCCCAATATCTTTTTTTCATCTCTGAGGGCGATCAGGGCTTTTGACAGAAACAGGCCCGCAAAGTAGCGATAGGGGATGTCCATGAGCCCGCGCTTGCCCTTGCAGAGCTTCTGATCGAATTTCAGTTTATCGGATGTATACATATGAACCTCCCTCTAATCTTTTTCAGACAAGACCCAGCCCTCTAAATCTGCGGGGCGGCCTTCCCTCTTATCCTTCCATACGGGGACGGCCTTTTTGCCGGGGGCGAGTTTTTCGGGGTCGTGTTCGAGGCAGAAGTGAAAGAATCCGCCGCCATTGGGGAAGGCCAGCAAAAGGGTCGTGTATGGAACGGGTCTCATCTCCCCTGTAAGGGGGTTTACGGTGGGGAAGTGGACTACATCAAAGGTAATTATATAGCCGAAGTCGTCCAGCTTCACCCATTCATTCGGCTCTTCAAAGCATTTAGGACATACGATCTTGGGCGGGAACATGACGTTTTGGCATTTGCCGCAGCGGTTTCCCCAGATCTCCTTGTCTTTGAGCTTCTCGAGCATATATCCCATTATAGGACCAGTGGCGAAGGTACCGGGGATAGCCATCTCGTATCGTATCTCGACGATCTCCCTTCCCTCCTTATCGGTCTTGGTACCCATAAGTCAGTCTCCTTTTATTTTTTGTAACCCAAAGTTATATACTATTTATCCGGTTTCTCTTTACCCAAGAGGTGGAGTACCGTCCAGAAGGTCCCCCCGAATCCCGATGCAAGGGCGAGGTTTATATCTTTGGGGACCTGGTGGTCGCCTGCGTCACCCCTTATCTGCATCGCGGCCTCAGCAACCCTGATGATGGCGGTCGCCCCGATCGGGTTGGATGACTCCACGCCACCCGATGGATTTATCGGGAACTTCCCGTCGATCTTAAAATCACCGTTCAGGACCATATCGAGCTGCTCGCCGTTCTCGTAAAAGAGGAACTTCCCGAGCCAGTCGATCGCCCACCAGCTTTGCGGGTCATAGAGCTCAAACACACCTATCTGTTTGATCGGGTCTACGATGCCGTTTCTGCTATAGATGATCTTTGCGGCCTCCCCGTGGGTATTGAGGTCCTCGATGTGGACAAAGTCAAAGGTCTCCTGACGGTGGACGGTGACATGATCGTGCATCCAGACGGGTTTCCGGGGGAGTTTTTTGGCCATCTCCTCCGAGGCGAAGATTATCGCGCATGCGCCGTTCGATTCGGGGCACATGTGCAGCAGCCTGAGCGGCCATGCCAGGACCCTTGACTCCAGGACGTCTTTTTTTGTGATGTCTATCCTGAGGTGTGCCCTGTAATTTTTTCGGGCATTATCGGCCATCATGACCCTGAACTCCGCGGCGGCCTGATTTGCCTTTTCACCGAATTTTTGCATCATGAAAACGCCTGTCGTCCCCGTGATGGCCCCTGTTTGGACCTCCCTATCCCACAGTGGGTCGGCCATGTTTGTGATGCCGGTGGTGGTCATCCCCTCTTCCTGCTTTTCCCAGCCGATGGCCATAACGAGGTCGTACATCCCCGAGGCTACAAGGTGGTCGGCCGCCGATACAAGGGTCGTGCCGGTCGTACCGCCTGTAGTAATACGAAATCCCGCCTTGCCGTATGCCCCGTCGCTGATTACGTGCCACATATCGGGCTGATGGACGCCCTCAAATAGCTCCATGTTACCGTGGACTATACAGTCTATATCGTTTAGGTCTATCATCGAGTCGGCGAGTACATCCTCGACGGCCTCGGCCACCAGTTCCGCCATGTTTATGTCTTCCCTGTGACCGCGGTGTCGAGTCTGGCCCACACCAACGATAGCCACATTTCTCGACTTCTTCATTATTTCCCTCCCTCATCATTTTCGAAGATCAAAACCGTATGGAACTGGCCCGCGGGTCCTACGACCCCATGGGCAAGGGCCCTCTTTGCGCCTTTGACCTGCCTACCTTTCGCCTCTCCACGAAGCTGCAGGAAGCATTCCGTGCTCCTGACAATGCCGGAAAGAAGCAGGGGATTTCCACAAAGCTGGCCGCCCGATGGGTTTATCGGAAGCTTCCCGTTGGTGTCCGTTTCCCCGGACTCGAAGAGCTCTATACCCTTGCCCGGCTCGGAAAATCCCAAAGCCTCGTACCACAGGGGTTCCTGATAGGTTGCCTGGACACTTATCTCGGCAAGATCCAGCTCGTCTTTTGGTTTCGTGATTCCGGCAAGGCGATAGGCCCGCTGTGCCGCCTTCGAAAGACTCATTGATTCCCAGAGATTTCTGTCACCCAAAAAATATGAGTCGTAGCAGTTTCCATAACCTGTGATCCATACGGGCTTGTCGGTTATGGCCCTGGCCTTCTTCTCCTCGGCCAGAATCAAACATACGGCCCCGTCACTTACAGGATAGAGGTCAAGCTCCTTTATGGGAGAGACAACCACCTTTGACTTCATAATGTCATCGACCGAAAAATCGCCCGTGCGTTGAGCATAGGGATTTTTCTTCCCGTTCTTTAGGGCCCTCACCGCAACTTTTGCAAGCTGTTTTTCATCTATCCCCCATTTGTTCATGTAGGATTCAGCCTGAAGCCCCAATGCCTGTGTATAATCCATTCCCAGAAATCTCGAATAAAAGGGCTCGAAGGCGTGAAAGGTAACGATGTTTCTTGAGTCAACCTGCGATTCCTTGGCGTGAGCTAGAACGATTACGATGTCGTAGTGACCTGATGCGATCCCTGCGGCGGCGTACATAACCGCCAGGGCACCGTCTGAGGCGACCTTCTCTTCACCTCCCCACCTTCCCGTCCCCACAAGGTCCCCCATCGGACCGTCGGAGATGGTACGCTGGTCAAAGAAGTCGTCGGAACAGGTGATACCGAAGTCTATA
>CAZDOD010000012.1:0-25403 GCA_964506935.1 uncultured Thermodesulfobacteriota bacterium
TGCCTCTAGTGCGGCGTCGATCCCCTCTATGACTTTATTGAAAAGGTCGCGCCTTGTGATCTCGTAGAATCTATCGGGCTTTAGGGTGTCGAGGCTGATATTTACGCGGTCAAGTCCGGCATCTTTTAGTTCTTTTGCGGTCTCGGAAAGGAGGACGCCGTTTGTGGTGAGGGAGAGATCGTTGAGGCCCTCTATTCTACTGATAATCCTTACAAGGTCGCATATCCCCTTTCTAACAAGGGGCTCGCCGCCGGTCAGGCGGACCTTTGTGAAACCGATCGATATTGCAGAACGGACCAAGAGCTCGATATCCTCGAAACTCATGATCGAAGAGTGGGGGATATTGGGAACGCCATCCTCGGGCATGCAGTAGCTGCAGCGTAGGTTGCACCTGTCGGTTACAGAGACCCTGAGGTAATCGATTTTCCTCAAAAAATTATCTTTCGGCGCAATGTCTTTCTTTTTTTTCATGTTACGTTTTTATTATTCTTTTCTTTCCGGTATCCCTCGTGTCATAACCGCCGAGAGCAAATATCCTCTCCTTGAAGTTATCACTCTCTATGATTTCAATGAGTGTTTTTATCCCTTCTTTTTCAGCGAAGCTTGTGGGGATGATGAGGTCGTATCGCTCCTCGTCTGTGGGGACGAAGTCGAGGTCGAGGGCATTTGCAGCGGCCTTGATACCGAGGCCTAAGGATGCGCTCCCACCCTTTACCCTCGCCGCAACGTTCATGTGGGTGAACTCCTCGTCTTTATATCCATCGATTTTTTTCGGGTCTATGCCGAGCTGTTTCAGGCGAAAATCCAAGAGAATTCGGGTCCCAGAACCCCGCTGGCGGTTTATAAACGTGATCCCATCTCTTGTGAGGTCGGATATCCCCGAGATCGAGTCGGGATTCCCCTTTGGGACTATCAACCCCTGCTGGCGGTGGGCGAGCGTCAGGACGACTACGGGGAGTCCCGGGAGATGTTTGTTAATATCAGGGATATTGTATGCGCCAGTTTTGGGATCGAGTAAATGGGAGCCTGAGAGGTGGCACTCGCCGTTTTTGAGGGCGATGATCCCGGCAAGGCTCCCCACATTCACGGAGGCGAAAGAATATCTCGGGTCTTTGAGTTTGAGCTCATCTGCCAGTAGATCGAGGCTGATATCGTGACTCCCGACGCACATGATCACGTTTGCGATGTCGCTCTTTCTCCTCACGAGATATGCCTTGGCCCTGTCATTTGCCTTGAGCCCCTCCGACAGCGAGTCTATCCTTATAAAGCCGTCTGCACGTACCATGGTTGTAATATTCCCCGCACCTCTTGGGAGGGGGGAGGCGATAAGGACGCCACCGACATCTGCGATCCTGACCCTCAAGAACTCGTCGTTTCCGACCTTCGAGGGGATGTCCCTTAGGACCGTTACCTCGACCTCCTCATCTTTCGGTTCCAAGATACCCAGCATCTTCGATATCAGCGGGCGGATGACGGTATGGTAGGTCATGACTGCCGATACGGGATAGCCGGGTAGACCGATAGCGGGCTTTTTTTCTATTCTACCGAGTATCGTCGGCTTCCCGGGCATCATTGAGATGCCGTGGACGAATACCTCCCCGATCTCTTCAAAGACCGATTTCGTGTAGTCCCTGCTTCCGGCCGAAGACCCGGCGATGACGATTACTAGGTCGAAATCATCAATATTTTCAGATACGACCCTTTTTATCTCGTCGAATTCATCCCGGACAATCTCGTGCCTTTGCACCTCGGCACCGTCTGTTAGTGCCATGGCCCCGATCACAACAGAATTGGATTCATATACCATACCGTCCGGCAGGTCGTCGCCCCCATCAGGATCGAAGAGCTCGTCTCCGGTAGGGACAAAGAGTATCCTAGGCCTCTTTTTGACCGTGACCTTTGTGTGTCCGACACCCAGAAGAGCGCCGATATCGTAGGGTCTTATTATGTGGAAACTGGGGAGCAGTAGCTCCGTCGCCACGATGTCTTCCCCGAGGGCCCTCACGTGCTGCCAAGGGAGGGACGCCCTTATTATCTCTACCGTTCCGTCACCCGGCTCGTGGACGTCCTCGATCATTATTACGGCGTCTTTGCCTTGGGGCATGGGGTTTCCCGTGTTTATGAAGACCGCCTGTTTTCCGATCTCGAGCCTTTTCGGATTAGTCTCGGTTGCGCCGTAGGTATCTTCGGACGATACGGCGATGCCGTCCATCGCGGCGGAAGAATAGTTCGGAGAAGAAAGCCTTGCGAAGACAGGTCCAGCCGTGACCCTCCCTAGCGAATCTCTTGTCTTTATCTCTTCGATTCCGATCATCTCGTCTAAGTCAAATGCCGAAAGAAATATATCCAGCGCCTCGCTAAGCGATTTCTTTTCGAGATAAATATGCCTCTTTGAATTTTTCATAACATACTGAAAAGAAAAACATCCACAATATCTCCGGCACCCAAACCCTCTTTCAACGACGGTATTTTGATAAGACCGTTGCTTTTTGTGAGGATAGATATCATGCCGGATTTACCGAGTATCGGTGTGGCTTCCGGCATTTCATCGAGATCGGTGTCCTCATCATTGTACTTTAATATCACGGGTATGTATGAGTCCTTTCCCGGGGATCCGGGTATCCTGCGGTTGATCCTTGCCCTGATTTTAGATCCGAAGGGCGATGTCTTTTCACATCCACCGATTTTTTTTATAAATGGGGCGACAAACAGAAGAAAGACAACCATCGCCCCGACCGGGTGTCCCGGGAGTCCGAATATCGGGACACCGCCTGCCACCCCGAAGATTGTCGGTTTTCCTGGCTTTATCGATATCCCGTGAACCATTACGCCGCTGTCTGCGATCTCGTCAATTGCGGAGAGGGTATAGTCCATATTCCCGACCGAGCTTCCACCGGACAGGATAACGACATCGGCACTTCCTATCGCCTTATTAAGGGTGCCCTTGAGTGTTCCGAGATCATCTTTTACATTGTCCAAAAGAATAGGTATCCCCCCCGCCTCCTCGACCCCCTTTGCTATTGCGTATTTGTTGATGTCCCTAATCTGTCCGGGGGAGGGGGTTTCTTTGGGTTCGACCACCTCGTCGCCGGTCGAGAAGATAGCGATCCTCGGTCTTTTGTAGACCTCTATCTCTGTTATCCCGACGCCCAGAAGAGCGCCGATATCGAAGGGTCGAAGGGGATTTTTCCCCCTAACAACCGGGTCACCTTTTTTTATGTCCTCGCCCTCAAGCACGACGTTTTCGAGATTCCCGGCGCCCCTTTTCACCTCAAGCGTGGTGTTATCGATCACATCGGTGTATTCGAGCATGACGGCTGCATCGGCTCCATCGGGTATCATGCCACCGGTGACAACGCGGGCGGCCTCTCCCGATGATATCTTCCTTGTCGATACAACTCCGACAGGGATCTCTTCTACGAGGTCTAAGTAGACCGGGATAGAGCTTGACGCCCCGTGGGTGTCGGAGCTCAAAACCGCAAAGCCGTCTACGGTTGATCGCCTGAAATCGGGGAGATTTATCGGAGATGGGATGTCGCCTGTGGGTATCCTCCCAAGGGCATCATCTGTTGATATGATCTCGGCCCCGACCTTCTTATCATATTTACTTAGAATACCCGAGAACTCATTGGGCGGAGTGAGTTTTAAAAAATCTTTCCTCATTAAATACCGATAGCGTCAATATGTTACAACGGCGGAGGCCTTAAAGGCAATATAAACGATCTTTCCAATATTAAGCCCCATCTCCTCGAATGAGCGGCGTGTTATAGCCACCCTGAAGTCTTCACCGGCACTTATGGTTACGCCGATTATTTCCCCTTCTTTTACTATCTCGATGATCTCACCGCGAAATTGATTTCGGGCGCTCGATGAGATCTCTTCATTAGAGATTATAATGTCTTTCGGGTCGATAGATATATAGTTAATGTCATTATAGTATTCCGAAAGTTTTATTGACAGTTTTCCGGTATCGAACGAGGGCTCACCGTCGATTGTGATTTGAGTCCCCGAGAAAAAATTCTTTATGGATTGTGTCTGGGGCCTGCCGTCCATTAGTGTCAGTATTTCATCTGAGACGCGGTAGGCCTGATCAATATTGTGGGTAGAGAATATGATCGTTGTTTTTTCGGTTTTGTTTATCGATTTTATTATTTCTTCGATCTTCGTGACGTTTTTACCGTCAACGTTTGCCGTGGGCTCATCGAGGATGAGGACCTTGGGGGAAAGGGCGAGGCCGCGGGCTATCGCCGCACGCTTTTTCTCACCACCCGAAAGCGTCCTGGCATTCCTCCCTTCAAATCTTGTCAGCCCCACCATTTCGAGGGCCCTTTTGACCTCTTTTTTGATATCTCTCTTCGTGTGTCTGCGGTATAAAAGCCCCATGCCGACATTCTTTTTCACAGTGGATCTGAACATCACGGGTTCCTGATGGACAAGTGTTATCTCTCTCCTGACGTATGACGGATCGAGTTGGGACGTATCGCGGCCATCGAAATATATCTTACCTGATGTCGGCGAAAGGAGAAGCGAGATGATCGAGAGGAGAGTGCTTTTCCCCGAACCGTTGGGCCCGACCAGCCCGTAGATGACCCCGTGTCGAAATGTGTAATGATCGATATCTAGGACGGCATGGCCATTATATATCTTTTTTAGGCCTTCGATCCTGATAATTTCTTCTGTTTCCAATCATGCCTCCGCTTTGCCCTGAAGACGATGCAAAAAGATATTTATCGATAGTGAGAGGGTGAGCAATATAATTCCAAGTGAGAGGCCGAATGCGAATTCCCCCTTGCTCGTCTCGAGGGCGATCGCCGTGGGTATGGTTCGGGTGAAGCCCTTGATGTTTCCTCCGAGCATCATGGCCGATCCCACCTCCGCCACGACCCTCCCGAAGCCTGCGATTACGGCCGATAAATAGCCGACACGACCCTCATAAAAGACCGCAAACGACGATTGGAATGGAGAGGCGCCGAGTGTCAGGGACGTCTCCCTGATCTTCGGGTTTATCCCCTGGGTCGTGGAGATAGACAGGGCGGTTACTATCGGAAAAGATAGGACCACCTCTCCAAGGATTACCGCCCAGGGCGTAAACAGGAGTTCGAGAAAGCCGAGGGGACCCTTTCGGGAGAGGAGCGAATATCCGAAGAGCCCAACGACAACCGTGGGGAGTGACATCAGCGTGTTAAATATCGTAACGGTTGGCCTCTTGCCCCTGAATTCGAAGCTCCCGATGATAAATCCAGCGGGGAGGGCGAATACAGATGAGATGATGGTGGCCGACAGAGAACAATAGACGGAGACCCACACGATAAAGTAGATCTCCTTATCGAGGGTGACGATAAGTGTTATTGCCTGTGTAAATCCTTCAATTAAGTATGTCATAGTCTAAAAAGGAGGGGGAATTTATCCCCCCCCTGAAAGGTCTGGCCCTCTTCTGATTACTCCGCAGAGGGGAAAAACAGGGTCTTGCCGTTGAGTTTGTAGTCGCCGATCAATTTTTGGGCCTTTTTAGATGTTATCCAGTTGATAAGTGCCATTGCACCCTCGTGGTTTACGCCGGGATGAAGCTCGGGATTGACATCCATGATCCCGTAAGGGTTAAAGAGTAGATCGTCCCCCTCAACCAGGATCGGGAGGTCTATTTTGCCGTCGGCCTCGTAGGCTATATACGTGCCACGGTCGGTCATCGTGTATCCTTTTTCCTCGAAGGCCATGATCAAGACCGCACCCATCCCCTGTCCGGCCTCTTTGTACCACTTACCCTCTGGGGTGATTCCTGCGAGCTCCCAGATTATTTTTTCTTTCTTGTGGGTTCCGGAATCGTCACCCCTCGATATGAAGGTTGATTCGCTTTTGGCGATTAAACTAAACGCCTCTTTAGCAGAGAGACCCTTGATTTTTGCGGGGTCGTCTTCGGGGCCTATGATGATAAAATCGTTATACATGACGTCTTTTCTTATGGAGCCGTAGCCATCCGCCATATATTGGTCTTCCGACGGCCTGGCATGAACAAGGACGACGTCGACATCACCGTTTTTACCGAGTTCGAGGGCCTTTCCGGTTCCAACTGCGATGACGTCGACCCTATATCCTGTCTTTGCTTCGAAATATGGGAGGAGATAGTCGAGCAGCCCCGAGTTTTCGGTGCTCGTGGTGGTTGCGAGCTTGACGGCATCGGCCCCGAATGAGACGCCCGTGACGCCGAAAATGGCGATCATAAAAGAGACTAAAAGAATAGAAAAAAGCTTCTTCATTTTAGATTGACCTCCTATAAATTTTGTTAAGAGTTTTCGGGTGCCGGAAAGGAGGACCAAGATTAAAATACATTATCTGGCTCTGGCCTTTTTTACTGATATTAAAAAAAACGCACCGTGCAGGTGCGAAATTTTTTGGATTCCCATAGGGATTCTCCTTTCCAAGCACGGGGGGCGTGGCCGTTTCCAGCCAGACCTTATCGTCCTTCCACCATAGGGTATGATTCGGTAACCTTTGTGTTTGAGACGGTTTTTTATAAAAAACCCGCCTCTCCCACTCCCAAAATGTCAACCCCTTAGATAAGAAGGATCGGAGAATTTGTATTTACGTAAATCATATTATAGAAGGAAGATGATCTTGTCAAGCTTTTTCATTTCTTTGCTTATTGGTGATAAAAACGATACGGGGTTCAAATAATCGTTCAAAATTTTAATATTAAAAAGCGGATTTTTCTTGACAAAAATAACTAAGTTTATTAGAATGAACAATGTTCAGACAACAGAACAACTAAACAATTAGGGTGAGGCCCAGCTAAAGAGTCAAGGTCTTTGAAGAATAAATTGAGCGAGGATATCTCAAATCAAAAAGAGTAAAGACATTAAAATAAGATAGGGGGAAAAGTATGCCGAATGTTGAAAGCAAAGAGGAATATATACCGCTATCGAACAGCGACAGACACAACTGCTTCGGGTGCAGTCAGAGAAATAGTTCGGGACTCAAAATGAAGTTCTATACAAATATAGAGAAGAGTCTCGTAGTGTCGTGGCTATCACTCCCCGATCAATTCTGCGGCTGGGGCAAAATTGCCCATGGGGGCATCATCTCGACCATGCTCGATGAGGCTATGGGTTGGGGGGGGCTCATAATACTTCAAAAGCTCGTCCTCACAAAATCGATATCGGTCGATTTCATAAATCCTGTCTTGACGGGAACGGAGATAAGGGTTGAGGGCGGTGTGGAGAAAGTTATCAGCGAGAGGGAAGCCGTACTTCGGGGATGTATCTATAGTAACGATAATCTCTGTGCGCGCTCATCGAGTGTCGCCTCACTTTTCACGCTGGAATATGTCAGGAAGATGGGCGTTCTCGATGGCGCGATGCTCGATGACCTTGAGCGGCTGATGGGTGAGACATAACGGTCCCGATAGCTCTATGTAAATCTAATCGTTATGACAAAGATGTTGTCCTGAGATTTTAATATATTTATGGGGAGTAAGGCCTTGAGAGACAAAAGTAATTCTAAAGAAATTTTAGTTACCTGTTCATACATCCCGGAAGAGATAATCTCCGCGGCGGGGCTCATCCCGATAAGGATAATCCCAGAGGGCCGGCCTTCCGAGGCGGACACCCATATCCATCCCACGACGTGTCACTGTATCAAAAGCCTGTTGGCCTCGGCCCTATCGGGGAATATCCCTAAGGCAGGAGGAATAATCTTTTCAAATTCCTGCAACGGCATGGAAAGGTTATATGATACATGGAGAGAATATATTAATGATATCCCCGCCCTTTTTGTCGATGTCCCGAAAAAGAAGGACGAAGATTCGATCGATTTTTTTACTTCCGAACTAGTGAGGTTTGCGGAGAGATTAGAAAACACATTTTCGACCTCGAGGATCACAGCTGATGGATTGAGAGAAGAGATCGGGACTTATAACGGGGTCAGATCTCTAATGGAAAAGATCTTCAAGCTCCAGAGGGATGAAAATTCAGGTGTCCTCGGAAAGGACGTCTTCTCACTCCTTCTCGAAGGGTGCAGGTTGGATGTCTCGGAATTTTCGGGAAGTCAGAAAGAATTCATCTCAGGCGTGAAGGACGGCAAGGGGCAAATGAGAGGAAAAAGGATAGTCCTGACCGGAAACGTAATAAATAAGGCGCACGTAATAGAGTTCATTGAGGATTTCGGCGCAAGAGTTGTTGCAATAGATACGTGTATCGGGGAGAGGCACTATGAAAACCTCGTTCAACAGGAATCCTCGGACCTTATGCGGGCGCTTGCAGAGCGGTATCTCAAAAAGTCCCCGTGTCCGAGGATGGACGGGATAGAAGATCGATTCCGATACCTCACGGATCTGGCAGGCAACTCCGGGGCAGACGGCGTGGTCTATTGCAGTGTGAAGTTCTGCGACTTCTTTTTATACGATGCAAATCTTATAGGTGAAAGGTTTAAAAAGGAGGGTATACCATTTCTCTTTATCGAGAACGACTACGAATGGACGGGACTCGAGCAGATCAAGACACGAATCGAGGCTTTTCTCGAAGTGATGAAATAAGGGGCAAAAAGGAGGTAAGACTCAGATGTTTAAGATGATACTCAACGAAATGGAGAGGCGATCCGCCGAGGGGCTCAAGGGGGGCACAAACGCACGCGCCCTGTGGTTCAACGAGTGGGCGAAATTCTTTCTCAAGTCCTATGAAGCCGACAAAAAGGTGGTCTACACATCCTACTACGCACTTCCGATGGAGATCCTCGCAGCGTTTGATGTCGCCGCCTTTGACTTCGAGCTTGCGGCCTCGATGATCTCGAGCACCGATATCGGAGTCCCTACGATGGTCGAAGCCGAGGAGCATGGGTTTTCGATGGATTTATGTTCGATCCACAGGGGGGCAATCGGCGCATTTTATAAAGACTATTTCCCGAAGCCGGACCTTCTACTCTCCACGTCTTTTTATTGTGACGGTAAATGGAAGACAAACGAGATCCTCTCAAAGATGTTCGGCAAAAAATCGTTTTTCCTTTATGTCCCTTCAGAGATAAACAAGGACTCGATAGATTATGTGGCGAAACAGCTCAGGGAGATGGCTCTTGCAATCTCCGATGCCGTCGGAGAGAAATTTGATATAGATAGGCTCAAGGAGGCGGTCAAAAAATCGAACAGGGCTAGGAGTGCCCAATTGAAGTTCCTCGACCTGTTGAAACATCGGCCCGCACCGTGGGGGGGGAGTCAGATCGTACAGTATGCGATCTTCGGCACGATGTTTGGTGGCACAGACACGATGGAGATACTTCATGAGGCATTCATTAAAAAATTCGAGGAGAGGATAAAGACGGGGTCGCTCAGGCCCGAAAGACACAGGATGTTCTGGTTCGCCTGGATACCGACCTATCAGAGCAACCTATTTGATATCTTAAAGGAGAATCAGGTCAGTGTCCCCATCTGCGAAAACTTGATGGTCTACTGGGACGAGATAGAAGATGACAATCCCTTTGAGGGCCTTGCTTTGAAGTGTCTGAAAAATCCCTATGTCGGCTCGGTATCGAGGAGAGTAGAAGGGCTTGACAAGATAATCGAAGAATACTCAATCGACGGGGCGATACTTTTCGCCACGCCTGCCTGCAGGCAATCAAAGAGCGCATACAAATATATGAAGGACTCTATTACAAGTCTTGGCATTCCTTTTCTTATGATCGACATGGACATCTGTGATCCTCGAAGTTTCTCTCTCGAACAGACAAAGACCCGCGTTGAGGGTTTTATAGAAGTCCTCAATAGTTAGAGGTTCAAATTATCGTGACCAATTTAGACAATCTAATATTATGTGAAGCGATCGGGTCGAATATGAAATCGTTCGGTGCGAAAGAATCAGAGGTGCTTTCTATAAAGTGCTGGATGACGACCGAAGGCATGTGGTTGTATCATTGTTTGTTTGAGGGCGATACCGGTCGGGTAAACAAAATAGATGTCGGTGCGATAAGGTCGATGGGTATGAAGAGGGTAAAGGCCGAACAAGAGATCATAGATGTAATTTGGGGAATATTTGGGCCTTGCAATATCTCCTCCGATAGTTTCAAGGAAGTTTTTCCACCGAAGGACATCTTTTCTTGGGATCCTGAAAGGAGGATGTGCATTTTCGATAATACAATGAAGGGAAGAGGAGTTACGGGTGGATGTCGGTGTGACCTCTTTTGTGGGCTTGAGCGTTGGTTCGACACACTCGAAGTTGATTACACCACCGTCCCATCGCGCCATGAGTGTATGGTTGTGGATGGTGGGAACTGTTTCAGAGAATATATATTTAAAAGACTTTTTGAGGAAAATTGACATGAACGAGGTCGGCAAAAGGGATCTGAAGGAGCTACTTATCAAGGGGTGGATGACCCATGACGGTATGTGGTTCTATCACAGTCTCGGCGAGGTCGGCATAGAAAAGACAAACAAGATAAACAGGTCGGCGGTCAAGTCCATGGGTCTCGTCGAGATCAAGAGGCTTAAGAAGGTGCTCGGTATCGAATCTATTGGTAGCTTTGAGGAGCTGAAATCCTTCACTCTCGCGGTCTTTGAGTTGGTAATGGGAGATTTTATGAAATTTACATTCGAATTCAAAGATGGGGATGTTATCTGTGCGGGATGGGAAGACGAGAAGTGCTTCGCATATCAGGGTATAAAGAGGATCGGCGCAATCGAGGATTATCAGTGTGGCATCTTTGACAGGATCGAGGCGTGGTTTGACGGTCTGGGCCTCAAATATACGGTCTCGCCCGAGGTCTCGGGCTGCATGATGCACACGGAAGGGAAGTGTTTTCGGGAATACAGGTTCGATTTCGGTAAGTAGCAAAAAATCTTGTGATGTCTATCGGTGTTTAAATTTATTTCAAAATTTCAGAAAACCTAAAAGTTGAAAGGGGGAAAAGATGAAGGTTAAAAATGAAGTATGGAATTATATGCAAAAGCATCTGGGCTATACGGATTCCGAGATGGAAAAATTTAAGAGCAGATCGGGGAATCAGGATATCATCTCGAAGGGAGCGGAGTTGATGAACAAGACCATAGTCTTTGAGGTGGTCAAATCCAGAAACTGTAACAGCCATCATAAGGTGGGCGACAAGTTCTATTTTGACGGTGCCGGAAATCTCCTTACGAAGTTAAGTCCAAATAAAATCTGCATCTATGCCCTGAATGCGATGACGGCGATGATCTTCACGTCGAACGAGCTCTTTTATGCCGGTGCCGACCCCAACAAGATGCGGTTAAATAGGGCGAGCTGTTTCGATGTCGGTGTCGAGTGCGGCGGCTGGGGTCAGATCGCCGTTGAGTTTAGGATGGAGGATCGTAAGAAAAAATAGTCTATTCGATTTGATTTGGCGTCAAAGTAGACATCAAGATTATCATTTCGAGACCTTCGGGCTTTCAAGGTGAACCAGATGTGTGGGTTTACCTTTTGAGGAAATAAATAGCCGAAACCATTATTTAATACCAATAAGTAGGGGAGGTCACTATGAGTAATTATATTGTAGATGAGCGAGATCAGAAGTTCGTCCTTTACGAGCATCTAAATCTCGAAGGGTTGACCGAGCTCGGAAGATACTCGGAGTTCGGAAAAGACGTATTTGACATGGTGCTGGAGGAAGCGAGGAAATTCGCCGTGGATATGCTCGAGCCCACGGTCGAGTTAAGCGAAAAAGAGGGCTGTCGCCTTGAGGATGGAAATGTCTACGTCCCAAAGGCGTTTCATGAGCTTTACAGGCTCTACTGCGAGGGGGGTTGGATCACGATGAGTAAGGATACCGAGGTCGGGGGGCAGGGGATGCCGCTGCTTTTAAATGCCGCGGTCAAGGAGTACTTCAACTGCAACCTCGCCTTCTGTGCCTATCCCGGCCTCGCCGACGGCGCAAGCCACCTGATCGAAAGATTCGGCACCGACGAGCAGAAAAAGAAGTATCTATCCAATATGCACTCAGGTAAGTGGAGTGGGACGATGGTCCTCACAGAGCCCGGTGCTGGGACCGATGTTGGGTCATTAAAAAGCTCGGCAAAAAAGAACCCCGACGGCACCTACTCGATCGTTGGGACGAAGATCTTTATCACCGGCGGTGATCACGACCTCGCCGACAATATCATCCATATGGTGCTGGCGAGGACTGAAGGGGCGCCTGCGGGGACAAAAGGCATTTCGATCTTTATAGTACCCAAGTATATCGTAAACGACGACGGGAGTTTAGGCGAACGTAACGACTACAACATCGGCGGCATAGAAAAGAAAATGGGATTTACTGGCTCCTCCACATGCCTCATGAACTTCGGGGACAACGGTAAATGCTATGCCGAGCTCCTAGGCGAGGAGGGTCAGGGGATGAAGATCATGTTCGTCCTTATGAACGAGGCGAGGATCGCCGTCGCCCTCCAGGGCCTTTCCGCTGCATCAAGGGCATATCTCTACTCCGTTAAATACGCCAAGGAGCGTATTCAGGGAGCCGACCTCGCAAACTTCAGGAATCCCGAGGCACCGAGGGTCCCGATCATCAATCACCCCGATGTGAGGAGGATGCTGCTCTGGATGAAATCCCACACCGAGGGCTTGAGGGCGATGATCTACTATACCTCCATGTGTGCGGACATGTCGCTTTCGGCTGGAGATCCGGAAGAAAGGGAGAAGTGGCACGGACTCGTGGAGCTTCTGACCCCGGTACTCAAGGCATACGGCGCGGATGTCGGCTTTATGGTGGCCGATCAATCCATCATGGTCCACGGGGGATACGGATATACGAAGGAATATCCGGTCGAGCAGATCTTAAGGGACGTAAAGATCGCAGCGATATTCGAGGGGACGAACGGCATCCAGGCGCTTGACCTCGTGGGGAGAAAGCTGGGCCAGAAAAAGGGCGAAAACTTCGTAAATCTGATCGGTAAGATGAATAATTTCATTAAGGAAATAAATGAGAATGAGAAACTAAAGGATCTCAATGCGAAGCTGAAGGCCGGGGTCGATACACTCGCCGAGATAGGCGGGTTCTTCGCCAAATGCGGAAAGGAGGGGAAATTCCTCGTCCCGATAGGAAATGCCTATCCGTTCTTGGATCTCATGGCAGTTGTAATGTCGGCATGGATGCTGCTATGGCAGGCGAAAATAGCAAATGAGAAATTGGACATGCTAGTCAAAGACAAGGGGATCGATCCCAGCGATTGGGTAAAATGGGCCGAGTTTATAAACGAAAATTCGGACGCCGCCTTCTACTCCGGCAAGATCGCCTCGGCAAAGTACTTCATCAACAACGTCCTCCCGAAGGCCGATGCAATAGCGAAGGCGATCAAGACCGAGGATCTCTCGATCATGGAGATAGCAGAGGCCTCCTTCGCATCATAGCCTTTCGGACTCTGATGTATGGCAACCTTTTTTTATAAAGAGTCTTGCCGTTGAGCGCGAAGTTGCGTTTTTTTGAGGGACTATTTTTTCATCTGTTCGTTTGACAAAGCGGGCGAAGGCCACTATAATTCTATCTTCTACCTTTTCATGTCGATTCTTTTGGGTGGACTTGAAATATTGCATGTTTTCAGATATTCGGGATGGGCTCTAGATATTTTTGTTACTTGGCTTTTCCCGGATAGAGGAACTTTTTTATGCCTGAGATAACCTTCGATGAACTCAAGGAGCGCGAACGAGAGGCGAGGCGCGAGTTGATCGTAAACACCGCAAAGAAACTCTTTTCCGAAAAGAATTTCAAGAGCGTTACGGTAAGGGATATTGCGAAAAAGGCCGGAGTTAGTGCCGGCACGATCTACAATTATTATGAGAGCCTCGACGAGCTTTTTCTGGATGTTTTTTACTCCGACACAAAAGAGATCGTCGAGATCATCGAGGAGCAGCGAAAAAACGAGGGGGGCCTAACGATCAGGAGATTGAGCGAGGTCTATGTCGACTACCTCAATAAGAACATCTCCTATTATCAATTAATGAGCTACTTCATGCCGAGGGGGATGCTCAAAGATGACGAGATAAAGAGGCTCAATCCGATGATGGAGGAGCTTATTAACCTCATCGAGGATATTATTAAATCCCTCGGACATAAGGGGGACACGCAGATGATGTCCCGTGCCCTGTTTTCCGCCCTAAACGGCATAATGACGATATACGCCCAATATCCCGGAAGCAGCATCGCGGAGATACAGAAATACACCCTGATCCTCGCGGGCTACATCTCCGACTTCTTCGAGATGGGGGCGAAAAAAGATTATTATTAAAGTTCTTGAGTCGTTTTTGTATAATCCGAAGATTTTCCAGAATTGAAATTTCCATTTTACGCTGCCGAAAAAGATAAGGAGGATTTGCATTAATGGCTCTCATGGCCCCGAAAGCCGACCTCATCCTCATACACCCACCGAGCGTCTTCGATTTTCAAAGGCGAAAGATCCTGTTCGGGCCGATAAGCGACGTTGTTCCCTCGAGCCCCGCCTTCGAGATCTACCCGATCGGCTTCTCATCGATCGCGGAATATTTATCCATGCACGGTCTCGGCGTGAGGATCGTAAACCTCGCATATCTGATGTTGAGATATCCCGATATGGATGTGAGGCGGTATCTGAAAAACCTCAAGGCCGGGGCCTTCGGGATATCCCTTCACTGGCTCCCCCACGGACACGGGGCGGTTGAGCTTGCGAGGATATTAAAGGAGGTCCACCCCGACACCCCGGTCATCTTCGGGGGATATTCGGCGACATATTTCAGCGATGAGATAATTAGATACCCTTATGTCGATTTCGTCGTAAGGGGCGACTCGACAGAGCGGGCGCTGCTGTCTCTTATGACGGCGATAAAGGGGAGGGGGGACCTCGGTGATGTTCCGAATCTCACCTATAAGGTTGGACAAGAGATAATTACAAACGAGGGATATATCGCCGAGGACAATCTCAATGATTTCTCAAACAACTACAGAAAACTCTTCGGCATGGCCGTAAAATACAGGGATATCTTCGGGATGACCCCGATATATGACTGGTGGAGATACCCGATCACGATGTTGGTTACGTGCAGGGGTTGTAAATACAACTGTGCGATCTGCGGCGGGTCGAGATTTTCGGGAAAGAAATTTCTAAAGAGGGACCAAGTTGCCTTTCGCGACCCAGAGCTCATCGCAAAAGACATGCTTGCCCTGTCGAAATACACGAGGGCGCCGATATTCGTAGTCGGGGATATCAGGCAGGCGGGTGACGAATATGCCGAGGTCCTCGTAAAAAATATTGGAAAGAAAAAAATCAAAAACCACGTAGTATTCGAGCTCTTCGATATGGCGCCGGAGGGCTTTTTTGAGATGCTTGGCGGATCGTTTCCGAACCTAAACTTCGAGATATCGCCCGAGACCCACGACGATGAGATAAGGAAAAAGTCGGGGAAAACATATTCGACGGACATGATGGAAAAGAATCTCGGATGGGCTATAAAATACGGAGCGAAAAAAATCGACGTGTTTTTCATGATGGGGATTGCGGGGCAGGACAGAAAATCCGTCATAGATACAGTCGATTATTCCGGTTCACTTATGGAGGGATTCGGGAAAAGGGTCGTGCCGTTCATCTCGCCGCTTGCCCCGTTTCTCGATCCGGGGAGCATCGCTTTCGAGAATCCCGAAAGGCATGGCTACAGGGTACTTTTTAGAAAATTTAGTGAGCACTTAGACGCCCAGAGAAGCCCGTCTTGGAAATATATGCTCAACTACGAGACCGATTGGCTAAATAGGGACGAGATCGTCTCGGTCACGTATGAGGCGGGAAAACGGCTAAACGAACTGAAATACAAGGGGGGCTATATAGACAAAGCCACCCATGATAATGTGAGAGATAGAATAACGAGGGATATCAAGTTTATCGCGCAGATTGATCGTATGGTAGATGCCGATTCCACCTCTGGAATTGAAGATATCGTGGATGGTTTCGACACCGAGGGATTTGGGACGGTGTGTGATGAGAAGGAGATAAAGTGGCCCGTTACTAGATCGGGCTTCAGGTTTTTCAATATCGCGGCGAGCGTTGTCTCCGATTTTATAAAAAGGTTGATTAATAGAAGGAAGGGATTTTAATTGGACCTAAAAGGTGAGATTAAAGAGAAGGCGACAAGGGTGGGGTTTGATCTCTTCGGTGTATCGGACATCGAAAAGGTTGAGGAGCTGGGCCCCCTCCCGAATCGAGGTATCAAGTCCCCTTCGCAGGTGATGCCTGGTGCGAAATCGCTCTTGATACTCGGCATCGTCATCTGGGATGAGGCGATGAACCTCGCGATATCAAACGCCAGGGCCGGTGGCGTAATGGAGACGGGCGTATACTACAATTTCTATTACGAGATCACCGAGACCCGCGCCTGGCGACTGATCAGGTGGCTTAGGGATGAAAAGAATATAAAAGCTATCCCGACCCATCATATACATATGAAGCCCGCGGCGATGCTCGCAGGGCTCGGTTTTATCGGTCACAACACCCAGTTGGTCACGGAAAGATACGGTCCGAGGGTGAGGCTAGTTGGGATACTCGCAGATCAGGAGAGCACACCCGATGAGCCGTTTGGCCGTGACCTGTGTGCAGAGCAGCCCCTGTGCAAAGAGGTATCACTCTGTGTGAAAGCGTGTCCATATGGGGCGATAATCGACGGCCCGTCGGCGGGGATACCGTTCGGCGAAAAGGTCCTGTTCGATAAGTGTGTCGTGTCCCATGTCTCCGATCTGGTTCTTGAAAAGAAATGGGAAAAGTATATGCGACGGGTGAGCGATCGGGGGATTCTGGAATGCACCCTCTGCAACAACGCCTGCCCCTATGGCAAGATCGTCGAGGAGGAGATAATCCCCGAAAAGAGGGGCACTCGTTGATTATGCTGGTCTCTCAATCACAATTATGCGAAGGACACACTCTGCCGTCACCCGCGAGGAGCAAAAACGACGAAGCAATCTATTAAGTGCCTTGATGGTGGTTCGGGAAAGATTGCTTCGCTGCCTTCGGTCGCTCGCAATGACATTCTTGTAATCAAATTTTAGGATTATGTTTTTTCCGATAACATCAACTATATCATCCATTTTGGCTTGACAACACTTTTCTATTTTTCTAAAATCTAGCTTTATTTAAAAAGCAATCTTGATATTTGGATGCTTTTTGTCGTGATGTGAAAAAGTAAAACTGCAATCTAAAACTGTATAGCTATCATATATTTAAAGGAGTTGCTATGTCTAATGATAAACCATTGTGGAGACCTTCGGAGGATAGGATCAAAAATACCAACATGTACCGCTTCATGAACTACATCAATGATAGATTCGGAAAGGATTTTAAGTCCTACGACCCCATGTGGGAGTGGTCGATAGAAAACCTGTCTGATTTCTGGGCGGCCATCTGGGACTTTATGGAGATAAAACACTCGAAGAAGTACGATAAGGTGTTGGTCGACGGAGACAAGATGCCGGGGTCGAAGTGGTTCGAGGGGGCGAAGCTCAACTTCGCCGAAAACCTCTTGAGATACGCGGATCAGAAAAAGACCGCAATCATCTTCAAGGGTGAGGCACAGGACCTCGTACACGTCTCGTATCCCGAACTTTACGATAAAGTCGCCCGCCTTGCAAAATCGATGCGGGAGATGGGTATAAAGAAGGGCGATCGTGTCGCAGGTTTCATGCCCAATATGCCCGAGACCATCATGGCGATGCTGGCGGCAACGAGCATCGGCGCCGTATGGTCGTCATCGTCACCCGACTTCGGCATCAAGGGGGTGCTTGACCGGTTCGGACAGATAGAACCAAAGCTGATCTTTACGGCCAACGGCTATTCCTATAACGGGAAGAAATTCGATTCGCTCGAGAAGGTTTCAGACATCATAAAAGACCTCCCCTCGATAGAAAAGGTCGTCGTCGTGCCCTATACCGAAAAAGATCCCGACATAAGCGGCATCAGGGACTCAGTCCACTTTGGTGATTTTATGGCCAAGGAAGATGGGCTGAAGATAGATTTCGAGCAGGTCCCATTCAGCAGCCCCTTATACATCATGTACTCCTCCGGCACTACGGGACTCCCCAAGTGCATGGTCCAGAGCGTTGGGGGGATCCTCGTCCATCACCTAAAAGAGCTGATGCTCCATTCCGACGTTAAGCCCGACGACAGGATTTTCTACTTTACGACCTGCGGCTGGATGATGTGGAACTGGCTGACGTCCGCTTTGGGATTGGGCGCCACAATAATCCTGTTTGACGGCTCGCCCTTCTATCCCGACCCAGGGGCGTTGTTCAAGCTCGCCGAAGACGTAAAGATGACGCATTTCGGGACGAGTGCGCGTTATATCGCCGCGATCGAGAATGAGGGAGTCAAGTCCGAAGGGAAGTACGACCTCTCGGCCCTAAAGGCGGTTATGTCAACGGGTTCCCCCCTCGATCCTGAGGGATTCGAATATATCTACAGGGATATCAAGAAAGACGTCTGCCTGTCATCGATCTCGGGCGGCACCGACCTGAACGGTTGTTTCGCACTCGGTAACCCAATGGGACCTGTATACAAGAGCGAGCTCCAGTGCCGGGGACTCGCGATGGACGTCAGGGCGTTTAACGAAAAGGGTGAGTCCGTAGTAGAAGAGAAGGGTGAGCTGGTCTGTATGAAGCCGTTTCCGTCGATGCCGATCTATTTCTGGAGGGACGAGGACGGTTCAAAATATCACAACGCCTACTTCGACGTTTACCCGAATATCTGGCGGCACGGGGACTTCATCGAGATAACAGGACACAACGGCATCATCATGTACGGACGCTCGGATGCAACCCTGAATCCCGGTGGCGTCCGTATCGGTACGGCCGAGATATATAGCGTGGTTGAGAGTATGGCGGAGGTAAGTGACAGCCTGATCGTCGGTCAGAATTGGAAGGGTGATGTGCGGGTTATACTCTTCGTGAATCTCAGCGAGGGTTATGAGCTTACGGAAGATCTCATAAAGAAGCTGAAGGGCGCAATAAGAAAAAATGCAACACCGAGACACGTGCCGGCGAAGATCATAGCGATCAAAGATATCCCCTACACCATAAACCTCAAGAAGGTGGAGATTGCCGTGAGGAAAATTATCCACGGTGAAGAGGTCTTGAACAAGGACGCCCTGAAGAACCCGGAATCACTTGATCTCTATAAAAATATTAAGGAGCTTCAGGAAGACTAGAGTCAATCCTTACATCTAAAAAATATGGGCCGTAGGATCGCTAATCTGCGGCCCTTATTAATTAGGGAACAATTTGATTGACGGGAAGGTACATTAAAGAATATAATGTCTAAAGATGAGTCAGTAATACAAATAAAATTAGGAGGTATAAAATGCAGCAGGGATTAGGTGTTTTTATTCTAATAGCCTTTTTTATCGCCCTTCTCTTCTCAATGATCAGGGTGCTCAATGAATATGAGAGGGGGGTTATATTCAGGCTTGGTCGTATAATCGATACAAAGGGTCCGGGCCTCATTTTCCTGATACCGGTCATCGACAAGATGATGAAGGTATCTCTCCGTACCGTGACCATGGATGTCCCGCCCCAGGATGTTATCACCAAAGACAACGTCTCGGTTAAGGTCAACGCCGTTATATATTTTCGGGTCATGGACCCCAACAAGGCGATCATAGAGGTGGAAAATTACATCTATGCAACATCCCAGCTCGCTCAGACTACATTGAGGAGCGTCTTGGGGCAGGCCGAGCTGGATGAGTTGCTTGCCGAGAGGGAGAGGATAAACAACCAGCTTCAAGACATCCTCGATAAGCAGACCGATCCGTGGGGTGTAAAGGTCTCCCATGTGGAGGTAAAGCACATAGACCTTCCCGCTGATATGCAAAGGGCCATAGCAAGACAGGCCGAGGCCGAAAGGGTCAGGAGGGCAAAGGTCATCAACGCCGAGGGCGAGCTTCAGGCATCTACGAAGCTGGCCGAGGCCGCAAACATAATGTCGAAGCATCCGATATCGGTGCAACTAAGGTTCCTGCAGACTTTGTCAGAGGTGGCAACAGAGCATAACTCCACCACGATCTTTCCGGTGCCCATTGACCTGTTCGAGCCCTTTATTAAAAAGCAACGTTCCTAACGAAGGATTGAGATGATAAAGATCCTGAAGTCGGTGGCCGAATTGATGGCCCTCTCGGCGAGGACCGCCCCTAAATCGAGGGGGGAAGACTTCGTTTCCATAAAGATCATCGATGGGGATGAAGTAATCCGCCTCGGAGACGAGATGATAAAGTACGGGGAAGAGACAAAAAAAGGCAATTTCGACAGGGACGGCATAAACGTAAAGAATTCACCCGTGGTGTTACTTATCGGGATAAAGGACGCAACGAACGTGGGGCTCGACTGCGGGGCCTGTGGATTCGATACATGTGAGGAGTTTGAGAAAAGAGAAGGGCCGGATTTTTCCGGGCCCCACTGCGCCCTTAGGCTCCTTGATATGGGAATAGCATTGGGTTCGGCGGTCAAGACGGCCTCCATCCTCAATGTCGACAACAGGATAATGTACCGAATGGGGGCTGTGGCGCGTCGTATCGGTATAGTCGATTGGGATTTCGTTATGGGGATTCCGCTGTCCGCCACGGGAAAGAGCATATACTTTGACCGTTGATAAGCTAGATTACATGCCCGACGACGGATCGGGGCAGAAAAGAATAATTGAGAGACGAATATATGTAAGGGGGGCAAAGAAAAAGCGTTACCACATCCAGATTTTACTCTTTATAATGACGATTTTTACAACGCTGATTGCAGGGGCGTCTTTTTATGCCTCGGGAATAGAGATGTTTAAAGACCCCTCCCTGATTCTAAAAGGGATCCCCTTCTCATTTTCACTGATAGCGATACTCCTCGCACACGAGATGGGGCACTACATTACCTCGCGTATCTACAGGGTCGATGTAACCCTGCCATACTTTATCCCGGCGCCGACCATCTTCGGGACGCTCGGTGCGGTCATAAAGATGAGGTCTCCCCTGAGAAAAAAAACGGTGCTATTGGATATCGGGGCGGCGGGGCCGATCGCCGGCGTGATAGTTGCGATTCCGATCGTGATATGGGGGCTCGCCCATTCGGAGATCGTATCTCTGGCGAAGGTTGATGGGACATATTTTTTGTTCGGAGACTCGATACTCTTCAACCTCATTTCCCATTTCACCGTCGGGGATGTGCCTGAGGGCAAAGACCTGATGCTCCACCCCGTGGCATTCGCGGGATGGGTGGGTTTTCTGGTCACCGCCCTAAACCTCATGCCGATGGGGCAGCTCGACGGCGGACATATCGCCTACGCACTGTTCGGTGCGAGACAGAGGTTCGTCTCCAGGGCGTTTTTGGTCTTACTCCTTATATTGGGAGTAATTTACTATCAGGGCTGGCTGATATGGGCGATACTTATTCTGATAATCGGGGTCGACCACCCGCCGATTGTAGACGATGAGGTGCCGCTTGATGTAAAGAGGAAAGTAGTTGGATTTATCGCATTCGCCGTCTTTATCCTGACATTTATACCCGTCCCGGTAAAAATAGATTTCTGAGGTAGCTGGTGTCAAAAAAGGGGGGGGGATGAGGGGGAAAGGTTGCTTTGCGGAGGGAAAGATATTTGGAGGTTTAGAAGTGGGATGCACTTGAAATGGAACGAGAAGAGTTTTTAAAATATTCGATATATAAATAGAATCTGAAATAGTAGAGCGAGAAGGAGACATTATGACGAAGTATATTCATGACGAGGGGAGTTTCGAGGGCATCGGTGGACGAAAGATATATTTTCAACTATTTAAGGCCTCAAAGCACAACACCGTAATCATAATCGTTCACGGGGTGGGAGAGCACAGTGGTCGATATACCTTCCCCGTGGAGTATTTCGTAGACAAGGGCATTGCCTTTTACGGCCTTGACCATCGGGGAAACGGAAAATCTGAGGGGAAGAGAGGCCATGTCGAAAAATTTAGTGATTACATTAGTGATCTCAAGAGTTTCGTGGATATCGTCAAGAAGAGGGAGGGTGAAAAGAGGTATTTTCTCTTGGGAAACAGCATGGGCGGACTGATCGCTTTGCGATACATCGAAGAATATCCCGAAGGGATCGACGGCCTCATAATAGCCTCCCCACTTCTGAAGGTTGAGGAGGAGGCCTCGAAGTACAAGGTATTCCTGAGGGAGACGTTTTCAAAGTACCTCCCGAAATTTATCATGACCAATGAGGTGGACCCCTATTTCTTGAGCCACGACAGGGAGGTGGTAAAGAAGTATATCAATGACAGGTTGGTTCACAACAAGGTGTCAGCCAGGTGGCTTACCGAGATAATCTTTGCCGTCAAGGAGGCTCATGAGAAGGCAAATAATATAAAGCTCCCGATCCTTTTGATGCATGCGGGGTCAGACAAGGTCGTTTCCGTCGACGGGAGCAGGGAATTTTTCGGTAAACTCGGCTCGGAAGATAAAAACTTGATTATCTACAAGGGTGCCTATCACGAGATAATGAACGATATCGAAAGGAATAGTGTCTTTAGTGATATGGAAAAGTGGTTAAAGCCTAGGATAAAGAGGTGACATTGTATATGGAATAGTTTTTTATTAAGAATCAGCAGACAAAAAACCTTTCTTAAAACAGAGAAAGGATTATATATAAGACGCAATTCAATCTTGAGATCTCACCTGAAGTGACACGCGCAAAGTCTCCCGCCCCCCTTGTCTTCTAAGGGGGGTTCTTCTTTGTGGCATATTTCCTTGGCCTCGGGGCATCTCGTGTGGAAGCGGCAGCCCGGCGGCGGAAAGACGGGGCTTGGGATGTCTCCTTTGAGGATTATCCTTTTTCCCTTTCGTCCCGGCTCAAACGATGGCACGGCAGAAAAGAGGGCTGTGGTGTATGGATGGAGGGGGTTTTTGTATAGGGCCGATTTCTCGGAAAGCTCCATGATCTTGCCAAGATACATAACCGCGACACGATCACTGATGTGCTTGACCACCGATAAATCGTGGGAAATAAACAGATAAGTCAACTCGAATTTATCTTTGAGATCCATTAAAAGATTCAATATCTGCGCCTGTATCGAGACGTCGAGAGAAGACACCGGCTCATCGGCGACGATAAGCTCGGGGCTGAGCGCCAGGGCACGGGCGATTCCTATCCTTTGGCGCTGTCCCCCCGAAAACTCGTGCGGGTAGCGATCGAGGTGATCCTCCGATAGACCCACAAGTTCTAGATATTCTATAACCTTTTCTTTCTTCTCGGATCTCTTTATGAGATTGTGGATTATCATCCCCTCCCCGATGATTGACGAGACCGGTTTTCTGGGATTGAGGGATGAATATGGATCCTGGAAGATTATTTGAAGTTTCGCCCTGAGATGCAAGAGCTCGTCTTTGGAAAGTTCGGAAAAATCCCTCCCGTCGTATGTTACCGTCCCTGAGGTCGGCTCTTCGAGCCTGAGGATGACCCTACCTAAGGTACTCTTTCCGCACCCGCTTTCACCAACGAGTCCGAAAGTCTCGCCCCTCAGTAGATTTAGGTCGACGCCGTCCACCGCACGGACGAAGAGGTCCTTTTTCGCAAGGAGCGCCCTGGTTATTGGATAATATTTCTTTACAGAAGAAACTCTTATAAGTGCATCCATTTCAGTCATAGAGAAAGCATCTCACTTTGTGGCTTGTGTTTTTCGATTTCGAGGTCTCTATCATATCGGGCTCCCGGACACGGCAGGTGTCAAACACTTGAGGGCAGCGGGGATTGAACCTGCATCCCTTCGGGAGCTCGGATAGTTTCGGGACGCTACCGCCGATTGTAAAGAGTTTTTTCCCCTTTGTATCCCGTGAGGGGAGGGATTTTAGAAGCCCCTGGGTATAGGGATGGAGAGGGTTTTCAAAGAGCTCTGCGACATCTATCTCCTCGACGATTTTTCCGGCATACATCACAGACACCCTCTTTGCAACTTCGGAGACCACGCCGAGATCGTGGGTGATTAAGATCATCGACATGTCTCGCTCGTTCTTTAGTTCGTCCATGAGCGTAAGGATCGATGCCTGAATCGTGACATCGAGGGCGGTGGTTGGCTCGTCTGCGATCATCAGGGTTGGGGAGAGCGAGAGTGCCATGGCGATCATCACCCTCTGCCTCATCCCGCCCGAAAGCTGGTGAGGGTGGTCATTATATCTCTCGTCGGGAGACGGAATCCCCACCTTTCTTAATATATCTATGCTCCTCTGTTTTATCTCATCCTTTTTCATATCGCGGTGGAATCTAAAGACCTCGGCTACCTGTTCACCGATTGTGTAAACAGGATTTAGCGATGTCATCGGCTCTTGAAAGATCATCGAGATCTTATCGCCCCTTATATAACGCATCTTTTTTTCCGGGACTTCAAGAAGGTCTTCCCCCTCAAAGACGATCCTTCCCGAGGTTATCTTTCCGGGGGGAGACGGGATGAGGCGCATGATAGACAGGGCCGTCACGCTTTTGCCGCAGCCGCTCTCTCCCACAAGGCCCAGTGTCTCGCCGGGGCCAATCTTGAGGTCTACACCGTCTACTGCCCTGACCAACCCCTGATCGGTGAAAAAGGAGGTCGAAAGCCCCTCTACTTCTAAGATGTTTTCAAAATCAGATTTCTTCATCTAAAAATACTCTATATGAAAACTATAGGTTAAACAATAAAAAAAGCATTTTTTACTTGACAATTAAAACCTATTTTCTATAATGGTAACACGAAATATAAAATAGTAACACTATCAAAGAACAAAATAACATAATAGCGATAACGATAATACGATAACAATAATAACTATATAGGTAAAAAATGAGTGAGATAACTAGATTCGGGGTCTCTCTCGATGAAGAGCTCCTTAAAGATTTTGATAAGTTCATCAAAGAGAAGGGGTATCAGAATCGTTCTGAAGCGATTCGTGATCTCATAAGGGACATGCTTGTGGAGCGTGAGTGGGAATCGGAAATGGAGGGGAGAGACGGTGATCGAATGGCTGTCGTCTCGATTGTCTACAACCATCACCAGTCTGATCTACAAAATAGATTAACCGACACACAACACTCACATCATGGTGTCGTCCACTCGACCCTTCACATACATCTCGACGAAGACAATTGCCTTGAGATCTTGGTTCTAAAAGGTGGAGCAAAAGATATCATCTCCCTCGGAGATAATCTCATCAGCACACGCGGTGTAAGACACGGGAAGATGATACTCACAACCACCGGGAAAAGCCTGAAATAAAATATATAAATACTATTGTTCTTATGAGGTTGATAATAGTTTTTCGATAGTTTTTTTGGAGGAGGTATCAGTATGCATATCCCTGATGGTTTTCTTTCCGTGCCCGTGAGTGCTGCATCTTACGCGGTCTCTGCGGTTACAGGGGGAGGAGCTTTAATTCGCGCCAAAAAGAAGCTGACTGACAGGTTCGTCCCCCTCGTTGGTATCTGTGCGGCATTT
>CAZDOD010000013.1:0-4518 GCA_964506935.1 uncultured Thermodesulfobacteriota bacterium
TTTGAGAAAAAGCTATCTATCGGCGGCGGCATCTGGGGTGGAGGTATGATGTTTAATGAGATAGTAGTTCAGGAAGAGGCAAGGCGTCTCCTTGAGGTATTTGATATATCATACAAGGAATTCGCCCCTGGCTACTACACGGCCGACGCGATTGAGACAACATCCACGCTGACCTCAAAGGCGATAAAGGCGGGGCTTCGGATTTTCAACCTGATCGAGGTTGAGGACGTGATGGTAAGAGAAGGGAAGGTTACGGGACTGGTGGTGCTTTGGACCGCCGCCAATATGGCGGGCCTACATGTCGATCCGATAGCGATCAGGTCGAAGTTCGTCATCGACTCGACAGGCCACGACTGCGAGGTTATACGCGTGATTCGGAGAAAATCGGGCGAAAGACTCCTTACACCCTCAGGGGACGTTGAGGGCGAAAAGTCGCTTTGGGCGGAGGTGGCGGAGACCAAGACGATCGAAAATACGAAGGAGGCGTACCCGGGGGTATACGTTGCGGGGATGAGCGCCAATGCGGTCTTCGGCTCATTTCGGATGGGCCCGGTCTTCGGCGGAATGCTGCTTTCGGGAGAGAAGGTGGCCGAACTTATCAAGGAGCGTCTAAGGGAGGGGAAATAAAAAATGAAGAGTGATATATGGAGAGTTTTGACTATCGCGGGCTCGGACTCGGGCGGCGGTGCGGGGATACAGGCCGATCTCAAAACCATCACCGCCCTGGGGGGATATGGTATGAGCGTAATCTGTGCCCTTACGGCACAGAACACCGTAGGGGTTCAGGCGATACACGATGTCCCTTTGGATTTTATAAAGTCCCAGTTCGACTCTGTAATGACCGACATCGGTGCGGACAGCGCCAAGACCGGGATGCTCGCGGGCTCGGCCGTCGTACGTGTCGTCGCCGAGAAGGTCAAGGAATATGGGATTAAAAAATTAGTTGTCGATCCCGTCATGGTGGCCAAGAGCGGTGATGCCCTCCTTTCGGAGGATGGGAAAAGGGCCGTTTCTGAAGAGCTGATCCCGCTCGCCTTCGTCGTCACCCCGAATATCCCTGAGGCCGAGGTGTTATCGGGGATAAAAATCGATAACATCGACTCGATGAAAAGGGCGGCAGAGATAATTTTTGGTCTTGGAGCGAAAAACGTGGTCGTGAAGGGGGGCCACCTTACAGATGATGCAACGGACGTCCTCTTTGACGGAAAGGAGTTTACACTCTTTCCGAAACAGAGGATAGCGACCGAAAATACGCACGGGACGGGCTGCACCTTCTCAGCTGCAATAGCCACAGGGTTGGCTTCTGGGATGGACGCCGCCTCTGCCGTAAAGCAGGCCGAACTTTATATAGATACCGCGATTCGGTTTTCTCTTGATATCGGTTCGGGGCACGGCCCCACAAACCACATGGCATGGTTTTTGAGGGATGTTGAGAGGTACAAAGTGATTGATGAATTGAAAAGGGCGGCAAAAATCCTCGTGCAAAAGAACATCGCCCCCCTCATACCCGAGGTCCAGTCCAACCTCGGATACGCACTACCATACACCATAGGTCATGACGACGTTGCGGCGTTTCCGGGGAGGATCATAAGGGTGGGTCGTGACGTATTAATCCCCATGTCTCCTGAATTCGGTGCATCAAAACACATCGCAAATATCATCCTCACCGTCATTAAATATCATCCTGATCTGAGGTCCACCATGAACATCCGTTTCGGGGATGACCTGATAAAGAAGGCGGGCGAAAAAAATCTTACCATTGCGACCTTCTCCAGGGCCGATGAGCCTAAAGGTGTCAAAGAAGCCGAGGGCTCAAGCCTATCCTGGGGGGTCTCAAAGGTGCTGTCTGAGATGGATAAGGCTCCGGACTTGATCTATGATCGCGGAGATGTGGGAAAGGAGCCGATGATAAGGGTTCTTGGCCTAAATCCCGGGGATGTGGTGGGGAAGGTTCTGAAGCTTCTGGGATAAATCAAAATTTTCCAATCGAATCACCGCCTCGCATTTGACACGACGTCTAATTTCGCCAATTTTATATGAGATTAAGAGCGGGGAATCACTATCTCCATATATCTCATGCGAAATCTTTTTTCTCCTTTGAAAAAGTCAGATTACAAACATAGTTTGAAAAAATTGGGTGAAAAACCCGTTATTTTCTTTTAATTATGGTTATCGATAATCTATAATTACGTATATATATCCATAGTGGGTTGAATCATGTTAGACAAATATGTTGCCAGAATAAAAAAGAGGATCGAGGAGTTCCTCAAGATCGAGGTTAACTCATCGGTGGCCGGTGAGATAACCGTAGAAGGGCTGATAAAGAGGGAGTGGAACACCATAAAGCTCGTCTATCAAACCATGATAGGAAGGAACGTCTCCATTCGTGCCTCGGCGCTTACCTATACCACGCTCATCTCCCTGATCCCGTTGATGGCCTTTATCTTTTCTCTCCTTACTGCATTTGAGGTGGATGATAGGGTCAAGACCTATATACTGAATCTTATTCCCGGCCTGGGTGGTATTTCGGGTACAGTCCTCACATATATTGAAAATACAAATTTCACTACTCTCGGTTCGATAGGCCTCGTCGTAACATTCTGGGCGGTCTTTACCGCGCTAGGTTCTATGGAGAGTACGATAAATGAGATATGGGGGATAAGGACCAGGCGGCCATTTCTCACCAGGATCTCGTATTACACGAGCATCATCGTCCTTGCCCCGTTAATCATCCTACTCTCTATAGGAATAAACACCGTGCTTGAGAGCAATGTAATTATCCAGAGGCTCTCGGAGACATTTTTGCTCTCCTCGGTATTAAAGTTCTCCATAAGACTTCTCCCATATCTCGTGATATGGCTGCTTTTTACCTTTGTCTACAAGGTCATCCCTTATACCGATGTCAAAATCCAGTCGGCACTCTTCGGAGCGATCATCGGCGGTACCCTGTGGCAGGTGATCCTATATCTTTACACAAAGTTACAGTTTGGGCTTTCCCGGTACAACATCATCTATTCCGGATTCGCATCAATTCCATTCTTTATGGCGTGGCTTTATTTCAGCTGGCTGATGCTGATCGTCGGTGCGGTGGCGGCGTATATACAGCAGAATTACAGCCGCTTCAGGGAGAGCGCCGGGACCGAAAGCGTCAGTTACTCTTTTAGGGAACGGCTCGCCCTGAGGGTCTTTATGGTAATCGCTACGAATTTTTATGAGGGTAAGAAAAAACTGAGTACCGATGAACTCGCAGAAATGTTGAATATCCCGGTTCATCTGATAAACGACGTAATTTTCGTCTTGGACGAGGAAGATCTGATATCGGGCGTCACCGGTGAAAAGACAAAATATATACCGTCAAAGGACCTTTCGAAGATACGCTTTGTGGATGTGCTTCAGGCACTGAGGGAACATGGGGATAATCCAAAGGAACATATTACAAAGACCGAAGGGTTGTTTCTGGGGGATACATTGGACGATGTTTTGGTTGACGTAAGAAAAAAATATGACAAAGTCACATTCTATGATCTGTGTAAGGTTCACGCTGAGGAGTACCTGAAAGAGAGGAGGGGGAAGGTCGAAGATAAAGATATCAAAAAGGGGTGATGTAAAGAGGGAGGTTGCAATAGATGTCGAAAAGGCGGGGCAGTTTATTTCGGGATAAAAAGGTGGGAGCGGACCCTACTGATGATCCTAGAGAGATCACGTTTCCGATATGCTTCGGGGATCTCACCCCTTCAGACGCCGAAAGGGTAAAGGGGCTGTGGGAGAAGACATGGTCACAGGATTCGAGGAATAAGGGAAACAACGGAAAGGACGAAAAATGAAAAGGATCGGTAAAGCCCTATATTTGTAGTCGCCCTTCCTTTTTTATAAGATCATTTGGCCGCTAGCGTATCCTCTTTTTTACATTGTCCCATGAGGGTGTAATCAGGAAGCTCTCATCCATATTCCCGATCATCCGAATAAATTTCTTCATAGGAGCAGAAAAAGTTAATGTGTTTTGCGGGACATAGGGCCTCGCCGATACGTCAAACATTCCGATGACTCCTTTCGGTCTTTTAGACTTGATCTCGAGATAGGGAAACAGAACTATCGAGCCGCATCCCGCCGCAAAGGGGGTGATTACCGCACACTTTTCCTCCTCATCAAATCCAGCGAGGGTAAAGAGGCCGGAGAGGACATCAGGCTCGGCGAAGAAGATCACGACTTCGGGGTCGTCTGCGGCCTTTAGCATATCCCACCTTTTAAAGACGATATATCGGGCCGGGGCCGAAAATTTCGGTGATTTCTTCATCACCTTTTTTACCAGTTCAGGTGTTTTTTTGTAACGCTCGCCCTCCAACTTCCCCGGTATGCCGCAGGATAGAAAATATTCGAAATTAGGCATAATATCGGTTTCATAGCCGAGATACCTCTTTCCACCGCCGCAGCCGATCGATTCGGCGTCAAAATGAAGCGATTTTCCCCCGCGGACTTTCGCGAGGTCTCCAATAATGCAGCGATGGCCTGAAGCGGGCT
>CAZDOD010000013.1:4528-25351 GCA_964506935.1 uncultured Thermodesulfobacteriota bacterium
CGTCGGTGTAGTAAAAGGTGATCGGGAGCTCGGCATTTTTGAAATATTTCTTCCAGCGGGCGATAAAATCGTCTCTGATTTTTAAATCCATAATCTTTTTCCTTTAGATATCGGTAATTTACAATATAGTCATGATGTTTTTCATGTGCCGGTTTTAATAGACCTCCTCACTCCCTCCGAGAGCTCCTTGGCCTTTGCCATGATCTCGAAGACGTCGGCCTTGACAAGGCTTCTGTCCCTTACGAGTATCTCCCCGTTTATCATGACATCCCGGACGTCTGACGCGATCGCGGCGTAGACGAGGTGCGAAAATGGGTCGTATACCGGGGTGAGGTGGGGTTTATTGAAATCGACGATTATGATGTCGGCCTTTTTACCTACCGATAACGTCCCGGTAATCTCGGAAAGCCCAAGGGCTGTGGCGCCCCCCAGCGTCGCGACTTTAATTACCGTGTGGGCGTCCATATGGGTCGGGTCTTCATCATATATCTTGTGTAACTTTGCCAGGGTGTCCATCTCGCCGAAAAGGTCGAGGTTGTTGTTGCTTGCGCACCCGTCTGTGCCGAGGCCCACAAAGATTCCCATCTCGATATATTTGTGAACCGGTGCCCAGCCCGAGGCCAACTTCATGTTACTCTCAGGATTGGTGATTACCTTTACCCCCCGTTTCGCCATGATCTCCATCTCCTCATCGGTGACCCAGACGGCGTGGTCGGCCACGAACCTTTCGTCCAGAACCCCAAGATCATCAAGATATTGAAACGATGTCTTGCCATAGTTTTTTTTGACATGCTCGACGTTGGCGGAAGACTCCGCCACGTGGACTATGCACGGCACTAGATATTTGTCTGCGATCTCTTTTGATCTGACCAGGAGTTGGGGGGCGCAGGTGTCAAGGGCGTGGGGCTGTACCGAGGGGACTATGAGGGGATGGCCGAGCCATTTCTTTATGAAATCTTCGGTATATTTATAGCCTTCCTCTATAGGCCCGTAGTTGGGGGACGGAAAGTCGTATAAGACTTCACCCATTACCCCCCGCATCCCCATCTCGCTTGCGGCTTTTGCGGCGGAGTCTTCAAAGAGGTACATGTCCGAGAAGGTGGTAATGCCGCCCAAAAGCATCTCGGCGCAGGCAAGCTTTGTCCCCCAGTAGACGAAATCGTTGCTTAAGTTCTTCGATTCTGCGGGAAAGATAAATTCGTGTAGCCACTTCTGCAAGGGCAAATCATCGGCGATACCCCGAAAGAGGCTCATCGCGGCGTGTGTGTGGCCGTTCACTAGTCCCGGCATGACCACACAGCCCGATGCGTCTATCTCATTTATCGGCGAAAAACGGGAGATAAGCTCCGTCTTCGTCCCAACGAATACGATCGAATCACCCGATACGGCGATCCCGCCGTCATCGATTAGGTTGTTATCCTCCATGGTGATGACATTTGCGCCTGTTATGGCGATATCGACTTTCTTTTTCTCAGCCATTTCTCCCCTTTCCACTGATCCTCATAAGAACTCCTTTTATTAACTTTGCGAGGTCTGTTCCCGCTTTTTCTGCCGCTTTAACTATATCGTCAATTAGTATCGGTGCCATAGCATCGGGGAGGTTTACGTTGGATATGACCGAAAGTCCCAATACCGAGATCCCTGCATGGACGGCGGCGATGACCTCGATTACGGTCGACATCCCCGTCGCATCCCCCCCAAGTGTTCGGAGCATCCTTGTCTCGGCCGGGGTCTCAAGGGTGGGCCCCGTTATCCCGATGTAGACACCTCTGTTGAGGATAATGCCGATGGCCTTTGCCTCGGCCTCGGCCGCCTCAATAAGCCCCTTGTCGTAGGCCGATGTCATATCGGGAAAGCGGGAACCCAGACCGTCGAGGTTTGTCCCGATAAGCGGGTCTTTTCCGGTAAAGTTGATATGGTCTTTTATCACCATGATCTCGCCGGATCTAAAGAGGGGATTTAGGCCCCCGGCGGCGTTTGTGATGATGAGTCTTTCTATGCCCATTACCTTGAGGATCCTTATGGGCATGGCGATCTCTTGAGGGGTGTACCCCTCGTACAGGTGAAAACGCCCGTCGAGGACGGCGACCTCGATGCCGGAGAGGTTCCCGATATGCAAGATCCCCGCATGGCCGACCGAAGTCGACAGCGGAAAGTTGGGGATCTCCCCGTAAGGTATTGAGACGTCTATTTCCATTTCTCCTGTGATTCCGCCAAGTCCCGTTCCGAGAATAAGGGCGACTTTCGGGCGGAGGTTTGTCTTTACGAGGATAGAGTCCGACGCCTCATGTATCTTCAAAAAAAGGATTTTTGCCTCTTCTTGGGTTAATGTCGGCATCTTATATCCTCATTTTTTTTACATTAAGGAAATAGTTGCTTAATATGCCTATTTCTCTTCCTCACCGATCAGTGACAGTAATTCTGTGATTTCTTTATCACCCGGTAGTTCCTTGAGGGTGCTGATGAGATATTTTTTGGCGCTGTCATAATCCTTCATTCTATAATAGATATATCCAAGCGCCTTTTTTGCCTCTGGGTTTTCGGCCTTGAGGATTAGAGACTCCTCGGCAAGCTCGGTTGCCCTAGTAAGCTTTTTATTTTCCCTCGCATAGATGAGGGCGACATCGGCATAGAGCGAGTAGTCACTTGGCTTTAAGTCTATTGCCTTCTCAAAGAACCTCAGGGCATCTGTGTTCTTTCCGATGGATGTGTAAAAATCGCCCACGACGACATACGCCTTAAAATCGTCGGGTCTAATCTTTGGTAGGGTGAGGTAATATGTCTTTGCCTTTTCGATATCCCCCTTTGCCTCATAGGTCATCGCCATTTCCAGGTTGGCGTCGTAATCATCCGGTTTTTTGTCGAGTACCAAAGAAAGATACTCAATGGCCTTGTCGAAATCTCCGATTCTGGAATAACACTGGCCGAGAAAGTAGGGAATCAGCGGGTTTTCGGGGTCCATCTCATAGGCCTTCTCCAAGTATGGTATCGCCTCGGAGTATTTTTTTGCGATTCTAAGCCCGTCGCCGAGGTCGAGATAATGCGTGGGGTCGTCCGGATAGCTCTTTATGAGGTTCGTTGTGAATTCTTTTAGTTTTTCGAGAGCGGAGTCGTAATCCGGGTTGATCGAAAGGGATCTCTTGAGCGAGAGTATCGCCTCCTCGGACCATCCCCTAACGGCGAAGATAATCCCCAGGTTATAGTGGGCCCTGTAATTTTCGGGCTCTATCCTCACGACGTTGTTGTATGCGGATATCGCCTCGTCATAGTATGCCATCTTCGTGTAGTTGTTTCCGAGTATAAAGTAGAGGTCAGGCTCGTCGGGTTCTATCTCCAGCGCCTTCCAGAGGATATCGACCGCAAGCTTGTATTGACCGGTGTTTGAGTAGCACTCGCCCAAATAGAGCATCGCCTGAACGTTTTCGGTCTCTTGTGCGAGAACATCGGAAAATATTGGGATCGCGCGGTCGAAGAGTCCGTAATCGTAATATGTCCTCCCCAGCAGCATCATAGCCTTTATGTTATCGGGCTGAAATTCGAGGGAATATTTAAGTGCCTTTATCGCCTCGTCATATTCCCCAAGTTGATTATAGGCAAGGCCCAGTGCATAGAAGCCGTCGGCGTATTCAGGATAAGATGATATCGCCTTCTTGAATTCCTCTATCGCCTCTTCGGTGTTTCCCCGTTCCATCTTGAGTAGCCCAAGCTGGTAATAGGCGAGGTAGTTTGTGGGATCGAGCTCTGTGGATTTCTCGTAATACGAGATCGCCCTCGAATTATCTCCCAATTTGTAATAGACTTGGCCCAAACTGTAGTAGACGATGAACTGGTCGGGATTTAGCTCGAGAGACCTTTCATAGGCCTCAATCGACTTTTCATATTCCCCGTTGTAGTAATGGACCTTTCCTATCCCTTTATATGCCCTGTAGTTGGTGGGATCTGTATTGAGTGCCCTCTCAAAATAATCCATGGCGGTTTTGAGCTCGCGGTTGTCGAGATATGTATTGCCCATGAGGATGAGGGCGTCGTAGTATCTAGGATAGAGGTCGATTGCGATTTCCAATAACCCCACCGCCTCGACCGTTTTCCCCTCTTGAAGGAGTATCTCGGCCATTCGATAGTAGACGACATGATTCTTCGGGTCGATCTCGACCATCTTTCTATATACCTCAAGGGCTTTATCCGACTCTCCGATAAATGAGTAGACCGCCCCGAGGGCGAGATGACCCTCGATATATCCGGGGTCTGTCTCCAACGCCTTTTCATAGTTGGCTATGGCGGAATTGATGTCTCCCTTCTTTAGATAGATCCTCGCCTTATAGAGGTAGCCCGGGGCGTATTTTGGCTCAAGCTTTATCGCCTTGTCGACCATCTTTAGGGCGTTTCTTGTATCCTCCATCGAGAGGTAGACATCAGAAAGCACGACATAGGCCTCGCTGTAATCGGGCTTGAGCTCAATGGCCTTTTTTAGGGTATCTATTGCCTTTTCATACCGACCAAACGATGCATACGACTTTGCGATGGAGATATATGCGGGATAATAATCGGGATTTATCTTGAGAAGTCCTTCATAGATAGAAATGGCCCTGTCGATGTCGCCCAGTGCTATCGCCATTTCTCCTATATGGTTGTATCCCGCTACGAAATCGGGCTTGATCTCAACCGCCTTCAAATATGCCGCCATTGCCTCCTTAGACCTTCCCTGTGCCTTGAGGACGGAGCCGAGCTCGTCGAATGCTAGATATAGCGTGGGATTTATTGTTACGGCCTCGACGAGAAAGCCCTCCGCCATCACCTTATCGCCCATTCTAAAATAGGATGAGCCAAGTCCATAGAGGGCCGGGGCGCTTTTCGGATCGACCGAAAGGAGACGGCTGAATGTCTTTATTGCCTCATCATATTCCCCCATCGAGAGATAGGTATCCCCCAGTAGGTTGAGTATCTTTGGGTCGTTTTCGGCCAAATCTGAGGCGCGAAGGAGCGATTTTGCCGCACCGCCGTAGTCTTTTAATTCGCCCTGCATCTCCCCCTTGAGGATGTAGATGTTGGGATCGGATGGCCTTATCTTCTCCGCTCGTTTGAGATAATCTATCGCGGAATTTAGATTGCCCAAGGCCCTTTCTGTTCGGGCGTAAAGGAGCAATGCGTCAAAACTATTTGGGTCGGCCGAGAGTACCGTATCTAGATTTCCTTTGGCCTCTTCAAAATTTCCCATCTCGAAATATAGGCGGGCGCTCAACAGGAGACTCTCCGTAGAATCATTGGCAGTCTCAACGGCCTTGTGATAAGCCTTCAGGGCCTCGTCCATAAGCCCCTGTTTTTTCAAGATATCCCCGATTTTTATGTAGACAGAGGTATAGTCGGGTTTAAGGTCGACGGCCTTAAAGTAGGCGTTCAGGGCACTATCATAATCGCCGATACCCTCTAAGGCCTCCCCGATATAGTATTGTGTGATGGACGATGTGGGATCAATCTTTGCAGCCGAAGACAGGGCGTCTTTCGCCTGATAATATTTTCGTTCGGAGAGGTAGGTTTTCCCCAGATTAAAGTATCCCTCGAAAAAATCGGGATCTATAGAGGTTGCCTCCTTGAAATTGAGGATGGCCTTCTCACTATCTCCCATATTAAGATAAACGTTGCCTATCCCGTTCTTCGGCCTCGGGTCCGCTGGGGATAGGGTAGAGGCGTATTCGTATTGCTTTAAGGCCTCATCGTACTGTCCATTCATCAAAAAGAAGTCACCCTGACTCATGGCTTCTAAAAAGGCCTTCTCATCAATTTCCTCAGATAGGAGCGCATGAGACATCGTGAAAAGGAGCACAAATGCCAAAACGTAAACTTTAAGATTTATCTTCATCTTTTTGTCTCACTCATATATAAGCTGGTCAAAAACAAAAATGAGGCCCAACCTTTATCCCCTCCGCTCTCGTAACTTTTTGCGTAATCCCTCAAAGTCATAAGCGAACCGTCGAAGGTGCCGTATTCCCTCATATTCAGGGTGAGCCTCCCGAGAAATTCGGCCGCGCCTTTTCTGTCCGTCTCTTCAGGGACGAAAAAATTCGAGCCCGGCCCGAAAGATGTAAAAAGTTCTATCTCGAAGAATCTATTTTTAATTTTATCTGAATCTATACCAGAAATAATCGTCACTTCCGGTGTCATATTGGAATAGTTACCATTAAAATAGCAGTATTTCGGCTCGTTTAAGACGAGGATGGTTTCCGAGCCCGCCGGTATCTCATCAAAATCGGGGACATTTTTATCGTCTATTAAACTAACGTCGTAGAAGAGGTCTTTAAAATCCGAAGGGGAAAATTTTCCCTCGCCCGCTATCGTAAGGTAATCGAGGGTCGGGGGCGATAGGGGCTCGGGCAAAATATCGGGCGAGAGGGAAGATATATAAAAGAGATCGTATTCTGAAATGAGGAAGGTAAAAACCCCCTCCTCATTATATCTCCCGAAGGAAAAGATCGGGAGATCCGAGAGAAATATCCCGGGTGAGATGCCAACGGCCTTTATGCCGCTTAGGGTCTCAATGACCGGCGATACAATAGTGTCGGTAACCATGCTTGATGCCTCCTCGAAGGTGGGTGTGTGATCGGTGGCAACATCATCGCCTTCCCCCTCTGTTACGTTCTCTTTTTCAAGAAATCCTCCTTCAAGACTGGTCATAAGATCGCGGATCAGAATTTCTATCTCGCCGGATTCGCTATCGAGTTTAACTATCGAGAGACCGCCGGAAAAAGACACGAGGGCGAAGGCCCCTCCCCCTCCGACAAAATATTGGATTATGGCCGTGTAGGGATCTAGGGATTTCAGAAGACTTTTGGGATCTCTTGTCTCCGCTCCCAAGAGCCTTGAAAGCCTCGGGTCTTCCCTATAAATTTTCGAGAGGGTATCAGACAAAAAAAGGTTCGCCTCATCCCTCTTTTGAATTACGGCCGAGATTGAAGACTCGGAAAGCCTGTTGGTCTCGCCGTCAAGCCAGACAGATTCCGCACCAATCGAGTCCTTTACCCCGCTGATCCACGTTGATAAGAGTCTTTTGCGGCCATTCTCCCCAACTGTCATACACGAGTGGTCTATATCGGATAAAAAAAGCTCTCTTGAAAGCCACGCCCCCTGATATGTCATCAGCGCACGAAAACCGACCTCTTCTTTTCCAAGCTCCTTTGCGAGCTCCAAAACAGAAGACAGGGCCGATAATAGCCTCTTCTCATCAAACGGCATGAAGGGGTGTCTTTTTCCCAGGACCCTTATGTCTGATGCGGTCTCGACGCAAGAAACGAGCGTTTTCAGGGCGTCATTTTTTTTATTCTCCCCCAAAAATATCTCGCCCTGTATATAATATGCGGCCGCTAAAAGTTGCGGGGAGCCCGAGAGTGTCGAGAGTTCTATCGCACTTGAGGCTTCCAACATGGCGTCCGCATATTCCTCCTTCATAAGGAGGAGCCTTGCGATTTCACACCTCGCCCATGCCTCTCCGCAGATCCAGCCCGATTTTTCGGCGGTAGACATCGCCTCTTCGAGGAATACCATCGCCAGATCGACATTTTTTTCGTCGACATTGTCCGGGTCGACATAGGCATCTGCGAGGGCGATCAGTGCGATCGTCCTCGTTTCCGAATCCTCAAGCCTCTCCGATAAAATCTTTGACAGCTTGAGGTCATCTACGACATCCTTGCCCCTTCCCGACGAGACTTCAATTAGAGAGAGCGTAAGGAGCGATGAGTTAAACCTTTTTGTGTCACCGAGATTTTTGAAGATCGAGTTCGCCCTCATTATCTCGTCTTTCGCCTCTTTTTTGCGACCGAGTGCATAGTCGATTTTCCCCAAGAGGAAAAGCGATTCTCCAAACAGGATTTCGGTATTCTTTGGATACCTCGAAATGACGGATGAGGAGACCTCCCTCGCCCCTTCATAGTCTCCCATCAAAAATAATGCCTTTGCCATTTCGAGATCGACCTGGGCAATATATTCGTCTCTGTTCATATTTTGGGCGATGCCTTTCGCCTCATTGAAGTCACGGATTGCATCGGATAGGTTCGCGATAGAGGTCTTTGCCTTCCCCGTACCCAAAAGACATTTATAAACACCCTCTGTGTATCCTGTGGTCTCATAGAGGCTTTTTGCGGACATAAAAAGCTCAATTCCCCTGATGCGGTCGAGGAGAAATTCGGAAGCGACTTCACCCTGCAGAAATTTCTCGTTCGCCTTTTTTATGATGATGTCATTCTCCTCTGTGGTCAGGGCCTTTAGAGGCTCCGGCTCGGGCTCGAGCTTCGAGATATTTTCGAGGGTGACCGCCAAATTTTCTGCGTCTATGGTTACAATTACCTTTAAAAGGACGTTGGATGAAAGTGGAACGGGAACTTGTGATAGGATCTTAAAATTGAGGATATATTTTTCATAGTCGGTGAGGATGAGCGAATCTATCCCACCTATCGTTCTGTAAAACCGCTCGTCGCCGAGAGTCTCGATAACAAAGGAGATTACCGCCTTCTTCTTCGCATCTTCAAGGCTCGTTTTTATACCCTTTTCGGGTTTTCCCTCGGAATCGATTTTTGGCGGCGGCCCTTCCCCGACGGAGATCAAATCGACCGTCCCCCCTTTTTGCTGTGCCAAGAGGGGTGCGGCCGCAAAAGACCAAAAAAGTAGAGTGGTCAGGATATATATCGAGGTTTTTGAGATTTTATCTGAAATGGGACTATTAAACATTCTTTTCCGCAATAAAATATTTTGAGCCGTCGCGACTGATACTCTTCACCTTTTTTTCCCTGATGAGTAATTTTATGAAGGTGTCGACAATAGCCGCCGACAATTCCAAGATCTCGGGTGTCTTCGGGATATTTTTTATCATTGATTGGGCAATTTCAAAAACGGTGGCGGGTTTTTTGGATAGATCAGCGATTAGATTTTGCTCTATGTCCTCTATCATTTTTCGGGAAGAGGCGATGGCTTCTTTGGGATTGCAATAGATCTTTCCGTGCCCCGGCAGGATCTTTTTTAGAGGAGCGGCCTTCGCTATCGTCTCCACTTCGGATAGGGATTTGAGGTATTGGTTTATATTGTATCCCATCCCTGAGATGAATAACGGCCCCTTGTCTGCAATCATGTCTCCGGAGTAGAGCCATTTTCTATCTATATCGAGTAGGCATATATGGAAGGGATTGTGGCCGGGGGTGTGAATGACCTTGAGCGTAAAATCGTCTATGTGTATAAGTTCACCATCAACGACCGTCTTATCCATTGTGATTTTCCCTGTCGGCGAAAAATATTCATCCAAGAACTTGTCCAAATCTCCGTTATGTTTGGATCGTCCGGATTTTTCGTATTTCTTTTGGATGCTTATCAATATCTCACGAGCCTTGAAGACATAGCCATCAAAGTCATCGGGGTCTCTTATCGCGCCTTCGAGAGAGATGTATCTTATGTTCTCCCTTTGGGGAAAGTTTACGGCCCCGCCCATGTGGTCGATGTGGGGATGGGTGAAGATAACATTTTTTATCTGAGAGAGGTTATAGCCCACATCATTTAGCGATTTGGCGAGGGATTGAACAGACTCCCTTGATGGATGTCCGGCATCGATAATTGTGGGTGCCTTACATACCAGAAGATAGACGTTGGTCGCAAGGTTGTTTGGTTGCGGTACGCTCAGCCGAAAGACCTTTTCATCTATCTTCTCGATTCTGGAAGACAACAAGATTCCTCTCCAGCTTTAAAGGGGATAAATGGTTTTTAGAATAACTATAAAAACTTCCAGTACTACACCCCCCTGCCCCCTCCCACCAAAAAATGGGGCGGGCTACATCTAAAGGCCAAGCTCTTTTGAAATCCCATTCATTGCCTCAAGGGAGAGTTCAACAAAATCTTCAAGGGTCATTCCGATTTTCTCGCAGAGCATTATTCCTTCACGACTCACGGAACGGGCGAAATGCTTCTCCTTCATCCTCTTGATGACGGATTTAGGCTTGACTTGAGATATCTTTTTGTCGGGTTGGACCAGGGCAGTTGCAACAATGAGCCCCGTTATGTTTTCCGCCGATGTGATTGCGTAGTGGAAATCGGATGTTCGCTCAATCCCGAGAACCTCGGCGTTGTGGCTCTTTATTGCCTCTATTATCTCGGGGCTTATCCCTTTTTCGCTTAGTATATCTTCGGTTATGAGAGTATGTCTCTCGGGTGTATCTTTAGTCTCGTCGTAGTCAAGGTCATGTAAGAGGCCGGCAATCCCCCAGATATCGGCATCCTCCCCCATTTTTTGTGCCACCCCCCTCATGATCGCTTCAGTCGCTAGGCAGTGTTTAATCAGGCCCTGGTTTTTTAGCTTTGATTCTAAAAGTTTTATGGCATCATCCCTCGAAATCCCGGCTCCACCCTTATCCTTTTTTATCTCCACCATATCTCCTTTTCTTTCTGCTCCTTCTTTTTCTTCAACATCTCTTCGGTACAGTATTTATCATCGAGCTCGCAGGCCCGAGAGAGGTCGCGCTCGGCTTCTTCGGCCATCCCAAGCATATTGAAGCACCCGCTTCTCTCATAATAGGAATCCGCATCGTTGGGATTGAGCCCTATAACCATCGAGAAGTCATCGGCGGCTTCATCCCATTTTAGCAGCCTTTTGTAGCTTTTCCCGCGGTTGTAATAGACCGATGCGTAGTTGATGCCGGTGTCGTATCCACCCGAGAGTCCAAGGTCCAAGACCCTCGTAAACTCATCAACCGCAAGTTGATAGCTACCCCTCTTATAATATCTTAATGCCTGATCGTAGATGTCCATCACTTCTGATGCGATGATTGATGAGGAAAAGGAGAAAAAAAGGAGGAGAAAAAAAAGAAATTTAAATTTTCTCATGTATCACTCCAGAGTAAAGAAAACAATGTATATTAAAAGACTTAAACCCGTATTTAGTGTTATCCACAAAATTATGCACAACATGTGGATATCATTGATTGAGGGGCACAAATCTCATTTTCAAATAATTAAACGCCCCCAAGACTATTTTATAATACTTTATGCTAAATCCTAAGTCAAGCTTTTCTCTTGACGATGATATTCAATTGTGTTAGTTTACTCACTTTGAAGTTTAGGTTTCATTCTTTTTTAGGAGGTATGAAGTAAATGAAGAAATTATTAATTACCTTTTTAGCCTTAAGCCTCACTCTGTCTTTGGCGTTTGGACTGTGGGGTTGTGCTAAAGGACCGGTAAAAGACAATTATCTTATTGGGATATCCCAGTTTGTGGAACATCCTGCCCTCGATGCCGTCAGAAACGGTTTTATTGAATATCTCAATGAGAACGGGTATGTAGAAGGTGAGAACGTCACGTATGACATCAACTTCGCACAGGCCGACTTCGGCACGGCCACCCTCATTGCCGACAAGCTTGTGGGCCTAAATCCCGATCTGGTTCTCGCTATCGCCACTCCTTCAGCTCAGGCGATGGTGAACGCAACCGAGACTATTCCCATCGTCTATTCCGCCATCACCGATCCGGTCGGTGCGGGACTCGTCGATGATCTATCCGGTGGGGGAAAGAACGTAACCGGAACAACAGACCTCTCCCCTGTAGACAGGCAGTTTGAACTTATCTTGGAGATAGTTCCGGATGTCAAGAGGCTGGGCTTCATCTACAACGCAGGCGAGTCTAACTCCCTTAAATCCCTCGAACAGGCAAAAGAAGAGGGAGCGAAGTTGAATATCGAGATAGTAGAGGCTACAGTATCCAACTCCAGCGAAGTGATGACGGCTGCAGAGAGCCTCGTGGGGAAAGTCGACGCGATCCACATCCCCACCGATAATACGGTCGTCTCAGCTTTCGAGGCGATTACAAAGGTGTGCATGGACAACGGAATACCACTTTTTGCCGCCGATGTTGACTCGGTTCCTAGGGGTGCCATTGCGGCGATCGCCATTGACTACTATCGTCTTGGAAGGCAGACCGGAAGGATGGCCATCGATATCTTAGAGGGTAAAAACCCGGGCGATATGCCTACGGAATCACTCGAAGACCTTCTCCTTTACGTGAATCTCGTTTCGGCCGAAAAAATAGGTATCGAGATACCTAAAAAAGTGCTCGATAAGGCCGATAAGGTGATTACGGAGTAGGATATTCCCTTTCGGAATTAGACCGAATTTAATTTTGATGCTTTCTGTGTGATGTGTTGTGGTCTCTGTCTTTAAGAGACCTGTTGTTTACATGTTCAGGGTGGAGGGATGGAGGAAGATTTTCCCCACCTCCACCCTTTCACATCTTTTGCCTTGAGTTTTTTTAGCTCACTCCCATAGGGGCCCGAAACGGCAAAAGAAGAATTTTCATAGCAATGTGAGAGGGAGTCAAAATTGTCTTTTTATGCCCTCGTCGGGGCCCTCTCCCAGGGCTTGGTTTACGGCCTGATGGCCCTGGGTGTTTATCTTACATTTCGTGTCCTCGATTTCCCTGACCTAACGGTCGATGGTAGCTTCCCCCTTGGTGCGGCTGTCAGCGCCATATTGATAATCAAGGGAGTAAATCCATTCGTGACGCTTCCAGTCGCAATCCTAGCCGGTATGGCGGCGGGTTTCGTAACGGCGTTTCTGTCTACAAAGCTCGGCATCCTAAATCTCTTGGCGTCTATCCTCACCATGATAGCCCTCTACTCGATAAATATCAGGATCATGGGAAAACCGAATATCGCCCTCATAGGTCAGCCTACAATCTTCGATTATTTCTTTGATTTCAGGGAGTTTCTTTCTCTGCACGGTATCCCCGGTTATATTATGACTCCGATTCTATTTCTCGTAATTATTGTAATAGTAAAGATCATATTGGATCTATTTCTTCACACTGAGGTCGGGCTGGCGCTCAGGGCCACCGGAGACAACGAGTCTATGATCAGGGCCCAGGGGGTTAACTCCCACTTCACAATAATGTTGGGAGTGGCGATCTCGAATGGGCTTGTTGCCCTCGCCGGCGCATTGGTCGCTCAGAATCAGGGGAGCGCCGACGTCAATATGGGGGTTGGGACGATTGTTGCAGGACTCGCCTCGGTGATTGTGGGTGAAGCCGTAATCGGTGAGATGACCGTATTTCGGGCGACGATCGGTGTAATTATCGGCTCAATCCTCTATAGATTATCAATAGCCTTGGCACTCACGCTCAGGATAGGACAGCTCCATATCACCCCAAGCGACCTAAAACTCATCACCGCGGTTCTGGTGGTTATCGCATTGACGTTCCCTGCGGTAAGGGATAAGGTAAAGATAGGAGTCCTAAAACGCGGGATTGAGGGGGAGTGATCTGGCATGATAAAGCTTAAAAATCTCACAAAGATATTTAATCAGGGAAGCATCAACGAGAACCTTGCCGTTGATAAAATAAACTTTGATGTCAAGGCGTCAGACTTCATAACCGTCATAGGTTCGAATGGTGCGGGGAAATCCACACTCCTAAACCTCATCTCGGGTGTATATCAACCCGAGAGGGGTCAAATTATCATCGACGGTGTCAATGTGACACCTCTAAAAGAGCATAAGAGGGCGAAATTTATAGGTAGGGTCTTTCAGGATCCGATGATGGGGACGTGTGCCACCATGACCATTGAGGAGAACTTCTCGATCGCACTGGCGCGGGGGAGGATGAGGACACTCAGATTCGGCGTCAACAGGAGTACGAAGGAGCTATTTCGCAACCGCCTGTCGCTTCTCGATCTCGGTCTGGAAAACCGCCTGAAAGACAAGGTGGGACTACTTTCTGGAGGACAGAGACAATCGCTGACGCTTCTCATGGCCACCCTGAACTCACCGAGGGTTCTTCTTCTTGACGAACACACGGCCGCCCTCGATCCAAAGACCGCCCAGCAGGTTGTGGGCATCACAAAGATGATCGTCGAGAAATATAAACTCACAACGATCATGGTTACACACAATATGCAACAGGCCCTGTCAATAGGAAACCGTCTTATCATGATGCACCGGGGTAAGATCATACTTGACGCGAAGGGAAAAGAAAGAGAAAAATTGACCGTCGAGGCCCTGTTGGATGAGTTTGCCCGCGTCAGGGGTACCCTTAAAGACAAGACCCTTTTGACGGCAGGCACCGAGGCGCCGTAAAATATTCCAAAAAGCTATAGTAAAAAACTCTTATCGATATCTTTGAGATATCGTCAAAAGACAATATCCGATGACTAAAAAATCGAAAGTCCGGTTCATCTGTCAGTCATGCGGCCACATTAATCCCCAGTGGGTTGGGAGGTGCCCCGGATGCGGGGAGTGGAACAGCGTGGTCGAAGAGATCATCTCTATAAAGACCACAGAATCGAGAAATCACTCGGCAGGAAAGTCGATCAGGGCCGTCTCCCTATCACAGGTGGGTCTTGGGGATATCACCCGTATGTCTATCGGGATAGGGGAGCTCGACCGCGTCCTCGGTGGCGGGCTCGTCTCCGGTTCGGTTGTCCTGGTGGGAGGGGATCCCGGGGTCGGGAAGACGACGCTCCTTATGCAGGCGCTCTCAAATCTGTCAAAAAAAGGGATAAGTGTCCTTTATGTCACAGGGGAGGAGTCGTGTGCCCAGCTTAAAATAAGGGGCAAGCGTCTGGGCCTTGAGACCGAAAGGCTTTTCACATTATTTGCCACCGATATATCAGATGTTGTGGCAACAATAGAGAGTTCTGAGCCCTCACACCCGAAGGTCGTCGTAATCGACTCGATCCAGACCACTTCAACCGATGAGATCGAATCGCCTCCCGGAAGCATCAGTCAGCTTCGGGCCGTCTCACAGCAACTCACCCAGCTCGCCAAAAAGAGGGATATCTCCATCTTTTTGGTCGGCCATATCACAAAAGAGGGATCGATAGCGGGCCCGAAGGTCCTCGAGCACCTTGTGGATACCGTCCTCTATTTTGAGAGTGGCGGTGGATATTCCTACAGGATACTCAAGGCACACAAAAACCGGTTCGGCCCAACCCATGAGGTCGGGGTGTTCGAGATGGGAGAGAGGGGCCTTGTTGAGGTTAAAAATCCTTCGGAGTTTTTTCTGTCTGAGAGGATGGAGGCCGAGCCCGGATCGGCGGTGACCGCCGCCCTCGAGGGGACGAGGACGATACTGGTCGAGGTACAGTGCCTGACTGCATCAAGCCCCCTTGCGGTTCCGAGGAGGACATCGATGGGGATTGACTACAACCGTGTGAACATCATCGCCGCCGTCCTCGAAAGAAAGGGGGGGATAAACCTCTCCAACTATGACATCTATGTGAACGTTGTGGGGGGAATACGTATTTTAGAGACCGCCGCAGATCTTGCCCTCGCGGCCTCTATGGCGGGGAGTTTCCTCGACGTCCCGATAAAGGCCGGGGTCGTCGTCTTCGGGGAGATAGGTCTTGCGGGGGAGGTGCGGGGAGTCTCGCAGGGGGCTCAGAGGATCGCGGAGGCGAAAAAACTGGGATTTAAAAAGGCCGTCGTCCCCCAGAAAAACGCCGAAGAGCCCGGTCTGCCCAAGGGGATTGAGGTCAAGGGGGTAAGAACCGTGAGGGACCTCATCGAGACACTCTTTGAGAAGAGATAAAGGTGGGGTTTAGTCTGACGCCCACGATATTATAAACGTCGGCCTATGACAAAAAAAGCTATCTCATCCCCTTCTTTGCCTTTTTATCCTTGAAGGCCTTCATTAAAAGTGCTCTCTCCTCGGTCTTATATAGCTCCAAGAAGGCGTCCTTTTCTGCCTGAGATGCCTCGTCATACTGCATCTCCATCACCTCCGAGAACAGCCTCTTTATGGTACGGAGGGTATAGTTCGGTTTTTCGAGGAGTCGGCCTGCGATCTTTTTGGCCTCGGAAAAAGCCTTCCCAGCACCGACCATCATCGATATCATTCCCCATTCGTTCATCATTTCCGCGGTAAATATCTCTCCGGTCATGGCCATGTAGCGCGCCCTGTTCAGGCCGGCGTGCCTCCATACCCTTGCTATGCCGGGGAGCACAGAAAAATTTATGTCGGGCTCGCCGAACTTGGCACTTTTTGAGGAGACCAGAATATCGCATGACAGGGCGACATCGAGTCCGCCCCCGAGACAGTATCCCTCAACCGCCGCGATAGTTACCTGATTGAGCTTGTGGATCGTGTCGTATATTTTTATACCGGCACGAATAAGCCTCAACCCCTCGGACTCGTTTACCTCGGCCATGTCTTTGACGTCGAGACCCGCCGAAAAATTTCCCCCGGCCCCTGTGATAATAAGAACCCTGAGGTCTTTTTTGTGGGTCAGTAAATCCGCCGCCCTCGCCGTCTCGTCGATGATTGCCTTACCCATGGCGTTGAGGCGTTTCGGACGGTTGAAGGTCAATACGGCCAGTGGGCCCTCTATCTCAAGTATTATATCTTGAAAGTCCTCCATCTTTTACCTCCCATAAGTAAGATAGTTAGAAAAATAAACCATCCCGGATCATCACACACCATCAGAGCTTTATGACAACTGTGTCTGCCAGCATATCATGCCACCCCTGACGTTCTTTGTCCCAAATAATCCAGAAAAATCCGAAAAAAAGGAGCAGGCCGGAAATGATGTAACCCAAAAACCTGATGGTGGAAATTGCAATGCTCAAAGAGCGTCCATCAGTCCTAAAGACCCTTATCCCCAGGATCATTTTACCGATTGTCTGGCCGTATATAAAATGCAAAATGATGAAGTAAGAAGGGGGGACCAACACGGACACGATAACGGCCCCCTTGGCATATGGGATCAATCCCTTTAGGAACTCCATCCCCTCACTTTTAATTATCCCCTCTAGTATTCCTGTGGCCTTGCCTAAAAAAAGACCCGTTGCCAATAGGATTACGCCCGTAAGCATCAGGACAAAAACGAGGTCCATTGTCATTGCGATCCCCCTTAGGAAAAAGCCCACACGTCTGAAGTCTGAAATATCCTTCCTCAGCCTGATGATGCCATCCCTTGCAGAGAAGATCGTCTTCCTCCTATCGGTTCTGATTTTCCTCCTAAGCCCCCCTACGGCCCCATCTCTGAGATAGACCAAAAGTTGCCCGCACCTGGGACAGCGATGGGTCTCGTCCCTTGTATTAAAGCCGCATCGAGTGCACTTCATATTATTGCCTAAAAGCCTCCCCACTCATATTGTATTATAGATGTGACCACCATGGGGGCTACCTCGGCCCTCAGGATCCTGTCTCCGAGGCTGATCACCGTAAACCCCAGCTTCTCCGCCCTTTTGATCTCTTCTGTGGAAAATCCCCCTTCGGGGCCGATGAAGATGGATATCTTTTCCGTTCGGGTCTTTTTCCCCGAGAGGTGATTCTTGAAATCTTTTCCGCCTTCTTCCCAGAAGATCAGCTTTTCGCCTTCGGTCGAATCGAGCGCATCTGAAAAATCAAGCGGTGGAAAGACCTCCAAGATGCGGTTGGTTCTCGAAATTTTTCCCTCTTCGGCCGAGATTTTACTCATCCTCTCAAGGTTTTTGCCGCTAAGTCCCCTGTGTATCACCCTTGATGACACAAAGGGGGTCAGCGATGTTACACCGAGTCCCGAGGCGTCGCGAATAACCCGTTCCATCTTTTTTCCCTTAAGTAACCCCACAAAGAGGTGTATCTGAAAATTAGCCGTTTTGCGGGCGGGCAATTTCTTTGACACTAGAATTGCGAGATCCTTTCGCCCGGCGATCTTCGCCTCCGCCTCGAATTCACACCCATCCTCGTCGACGAGGATTACCCTGTCGCCTGTGACCACCCTCAAGACGTTCTGGAGATAATGCCTTTCCTCTTTCGTGGGTAAATATTTATTTCCCACGTCAAGACTTCCCTTAACGAAGATCCTCGTCATCCTTTGTATCACTCACTCCTAAAAGCTCTAAGATACGAACGGACCTTTCCTTCCCCCTGATGTTTACCTCACCGAGGTCTCTGACTCTAAGTCCGCCAGCCGCCTTTGCCGTGAACTCGCTGATTATTATTTCAGTCCCGAAATCTTTATTTAATCCCTCAAGTCGGGACGCGAGATTTACATGGTCGCCGATTACGGTGTAGTCCATCCTCCGATCTGACCCAATGTTGCCGACAACGACCTCGCCGGTGTTGATACCTATCCCGATGGTCATCGGTGGTGCCCCTTCCCTCTCGAGTTCTTCATTCAATCTCTTGAGCTCTTCATGCATGGAAAGTGCGGCGAGACACGCGGTCTTTGCGTGATCGTGATCGGCCTTTGGGGCGCCGAAAAACGCCATGATCGCATCGCCCATGTATTTGTCGAGTGTCCCGCCGTATTTGAATATCACCTCGACCATAACTTCGAGATAACGGTTCAGACGCTTTACGACCTCCTCGGGGGGGAGATTTTCACTCATCGAGGTGAAACCGCGTATGTCGGAAAACAGGATCGTTATCTCGGTGCGTTCTCCCACATCGAGCTTTAGATCATCAAGGTTTTTACTTATCTCGTCGACCACCTGGGGGGAGAGATACTTGGCGAAGGCCTCCTTGAATTTCCTTTTCGCCCTCCCTTCGGTTATGTAGTTGAAGACGGCAGATCCGAAAAACGAGAGAAACAGGGAGCCGGTTGGGGCCAGATAATCTACCATGATTCTCTTTGAGTCAAATAGATAGGCAGATGTAAATGTGAAAGATATCCATAACAGGAGAAAGACCGCTATCCCAAAGTAGGGTGAAGCTACCCTGACCGATATCAGAGAGACCAATAAAGCAAAAAAAAGTACAAGGATCACTATAATATAAGAGGGGGGATGTTTAACAAAATCCCCGTTTACAATATTATCTATTACGGTGGCGTTTAGCTCAACGCCGGGATAAACGGGTGAGAAGGGGGTTGCCCTCAGGTCGAAGAGCGATACCGCGGTGGCGCCGACCAGGACTATCTTGCCTTCGAGATCTTTAGGTGAAATCCTCGGCACCTCGCCCCTTCTTATTGCTATCATGGATTCAAAGATATCCCCAATTGGATAATATTGATAGGTACCGTATGGGCCGTGCCAGTTTATAAACATACGTCCGTCCCGAAGGAGGGGTATCTCCGTTTCTCCGATCTTTAGGGTCCTATTTTTCTCCAGTATTATTTCTGTCTCTGACGGCTCCAATCCCATAAAACTCATGGCGGAGGCAAGTGCGAGGGAGGGATAGAATGATTCCCTGTATTTAAAGAGTGGAAAGACCGTTCGGGAAGGACCGTCAGGATCGGCGACAAAGTTGATTGCCCCCACCATTCTGGAGGCCAAAAGGAGCCGTAGATAGGGGAGGGTTACAGAAGAATAGTCTAGAAGCTCAATATCGCTATCGTTTTTTACGGGAAAAGAAAAATGTTCTTTTAAGTGAAGTCTCTTTATTTTTGACTCATAGTCATCGCCCGCCTCCGTCTGGGGGGAGGGTAAAAAGACGAGTGATGTGATAACGTTTTCTGATCTTTCCGCAGACGAGGAAAAAACAGAATCGGAAGCAGGATTTGATATGTCGGGCTCCGCGAACATCATGTCAAAGACTATTGTGTCCGCCCCGCCGCTTTCCAAAAAATCGACCAAGGCTCCGAACACCTCCCTCGGCCACGGCCATGTCCCAAAGTCTCCTCTGTAGAAATTCAGGCTCTCTTCGTCAACCGTAATGATGACTATGTTTGGGTCGGCCTTATCTTTTTCGGAAAAGAACCTGAATCTCAGATCACGCACCCTGTTTTCGAGGCCTGATATCAGTCCCGAGATGTATAAAACAAAGATCAAGAGAGAGACACCGACTCCGAGCGCAGTGCCGTATATGGTTTTTTTGAGCTTGGGATTTATCGCTTTGAACGGTTTCATAACTACTACCAGTAGTAGTAAACTATCTAAAGAATCGAAAGAGCTTGGTTTCCCGTCGCTTAAATTGCACAAAAAAACTCAGTCTATAAATCTTCATCCCCCCTGAGATGGTCTTATGAACGTTTTTAAAGGAACGATCCTAGTAAGTTGGTTGGACGATGTTAAAGATGACCGTGGTGTAGTATTCGCCGTCAAAATATACATCCCATATCCACTCTCCCAATGGGTCTCCAGAGGGATTCATGCCCCAATAACTTACAAAGGCCTGCGCATCAGGCAATGGTGTCAAGAGTGTCGTATAGACGGCTCGATTTTCGTCGGGGAAAATACGATAACTCCCCTCGCTCGACTCCCAGAGGGTCCAATTCTGTGGGGGATAGGGGAAGTATTCCTCCTCGAGGTACTGGATCGGACTACCGGTATTGCTCACGTAGTTGAATGCAAGCCCAATTTGTGTTCCTGGAATGTAGGGAATCGTTCCGGTTACATTTACTTCATATGATCCGTATTCGTCAAAATTGATAATACCGGCTTCGAAATTTGTTATGGTACAGCAGTTTAACGCATTGGGTGGTCCGTATCTATACGGAGAGCTGAGTCCGGGAGGAACAGTACCGGGTCCTGTGGGGACGTGAGGTTGGGCGCCGACACCGGGTGGTGCTGTAGTGGTTGCGGGTGGCTCCGGCACGCCTATGCCAAGAAGCTCTTTTATCTGATCACATCCGAACATCATAAAAGATAAAGTAAAAACGACCATTACAACGATGGTAATCTTCTTTTTCATTCTTTTCTCCCAAGGTTTTTAAAGATTTTTCATTTATGATAGAATTTTCAAATAATTTCGTCAAGGCTAATCGCTCGAAAAGTCACAGAAGTAATATATTGAATCTCGATCTACTTATTCAGGGATTAAAAAGCCGACTCCCAATCGTCCCTCTCCATCATCTTTACCACCTCCTCATACGCCAGGATATATCCCCACCGGTTCTTGGTCCGGTCGTCCCGGTCACCCAGAAGTTTGTCTATATCCTCAACTCC
>CAZDOD010000014.1:0-21692 GCA_964506935.1 uncultured Thermodesulfobacteriota bacterium
ATCATAATTGAATTATCTATCTTATAGGATGTTAAAGGGGAGATGGAAAAAGAAAAGATAGATCTGTCTTTTGAGATGTTCGGCATCAGGTTCAAAAACCCGGTATTCGGCGCCTCCGGCACCGTGGGATACGGAATCGAGCTTTCACCTTACACTAATCTCGGAGATTTTGGAGCGGTGATAACAAAGGGGATATCAAAGAGACCGAAGGCCGGGAATCCACCGCCGAGGCTCCTTGAGACGCCTTCGGGTCTTCTAAACTCGATCGGGCTTGAAAATATAGGCGCAGAAAGATTCATAGATGAAATCCTCCCGAAATTGAGAGAAGAAGATACGAGGATAATCGTCAACATCTTCGGCGAGACGGTCGAGGGATACCGCGACGTATCGGAGGCATTTTCGGGTGTGGAGGGTATCGGCGCCCTCGAGATAAATCTGTCATGCCCGAATATAAAAGATGGTGGAATGGCATTCGGGAGGGATCCAGAGATTGCGGCGCGGATTGTAAGGGAAGCAAAGTTAGCATCAAAAAAGCCCGTGATCGCAAAGCTCACGCCGAACGTCACCGACATCGCCCCGATCGCGAAGGCTGTCGAGGATGCGGGCGCAGACGCTATCTCGCTCATAAACACGCTATTGGGAATGGCCATTGACGTGAAGAGTAAAAAACCATATTTCAAGAACATTGTGGCGGGGCTATCCGGGCCAGCCATAAAGCCGGTTGCCCTGAGGTTCGTGTGGGAGGCGAAAAAAGCCGTAAAGATACCGATAATCGGAATAGGAGGGATCGCATCGGCAGAGGATGCTCTCGAATTCATCATGGCGGGGGCCGAGTCTATACAGATAGGCACGGTAAATTTTGTAAATCCAAATATAGCATCTGAAATTACAGGCGGCATAATAGAATATATGAGTGAGAACAAGATTAAAAATCTCGATGAGATACTCGGGATAATATAGAATTCAATATAGGAGCTGAAATGGAAAACGATACCTTCATTCACCCGACGGCGGTGATTTACGGTGACGTCAAGATAGGTAAAAATTCGAGCATCTGGCCGGGAGCTGTCATAAGGGGTGACTTCAATTCGGTCACGATCGGTGAATATACAAGCATACAGGATAATTGCGTTATTCACACCACGCCGTTTAACAAGACCGAGGTGGGAGACTACGTTACCGTGGGCCATCTGGCCGTGCTTCACGCCTGCACGATAGAGGACAACGTCCTGGTGGGTATGAATTCCACGATACTCGACGGGGCGAGGATAGGGAAAAATTCCATCGTTGCGGCCGGAACCGTGGTACTTTCGGGGGCACAGGTTCCGGAGGGCTCTTTGGTCATAGGGATCCCGGGAAAGATCAAGGAGGGAAAGGCAGATCCGAAAATGATAAGAAACAGCGCATTATCATATTTTGAGTTGTCACGAAGATACATCAAGGGGGTCGACAGGTTCACGATAGACGAATTTATGGATGCGATGAAGAAGTATCAGTAGATAAAAAATTTTGCGATTTCAATTTGGGTTTGTCTGTTTTTGAGAAAATCATAGGGTATTAATAATTCGCATTTCGTTTTTTTTCATGGCCATCTCGTGGGCTTTTTTAGGACGATATCCTCGCCTGCTGGTGTTACGGGATATCTCCCTTTTAATGGTCGATTTGTGAATCCCGAGCATAAATCTGGTATCTTTGTTCTTGGGTAAGTTGTTTGTAGGTTCTCATGAGTGCTCCTTTAACTTGGTCGTGAAAAGAAGCACACATCCTACATCATCTTACCCCTTTTTACGACCATAAAAGTTGCACTTATGAGTTGAATCCACTTTTTAAATTTTCAACTGGGCCAAAACGGAAGAAACGGGCAAAAAACCGCCCTTTCCCACAGAACCTTCAACACCTTAAATTTTTAATCTGATCACATTCCATGAGAGGCGCGGCAAAACCGCCTTTACGGTACCACCATCGATAGATGCATCTCCCCCTTTCTTCGGTACTACGTTTTCAGGATTCTCTTCCGTATTTGTCGCCTTCGGGTCGTCGCTGACCATGACTATATGCTCAAGTACCTTATATTCTGGAAATCCCCGAAGCTCGCAGGTGAAATCGAGGGGGGAATCGGCGTCCCGGTTAACGGCAAAGATCGTAAGTTCCCCTTTATCTTCCCGCATCGTCCCCACGCAGTCCAGGAAGGGTACCTCCAGAACGGGGAACGTCTGCGTCATATATGTGGGTGACTGGATCGAGGGGAGAAGCGCCGTCCCCCGGCCGTAGAGGGATGCGTGGAGATAGGGATAGAATATAGTCTGTCTCCAGACGGGGCCTCCCGCCCTCGTCATAATCGGGGCTATGACGTTGACCAGCTGCGACAGGCACGCCACTTTTACCCTGTCGGCGTTCCTCAGAAGCGTGATCAGGGCAAGCCCCACGAGGACCGCGTCCTCGAAGTTGTAGACATCCTCGAGTAGGTGGGGGGCCACCTGCCATCCCCCCATGGGCGACACCATCCCCGGTCTCGAGTGGTACCAGACGTTGTATTCGTCAAAGGAGAGGTACATGGTCTTCGGAGCGCCGTGCTTCTCCTTGATGTAGTCGCACACGGCGACGACCGACTTTATGTAGGACTCCATCCCCACCGAGAGGGCGAGGTAGTTTTTCAGGTTGTCATCGAAGTTCGTGAAATAGGTGTGGAGGGAGATGTAGTCCACCTGCTCGTAGGCAATATCGAGGACGGTGGCGTCCCACTGGGGAAATGTTGGCATCTCACGAAAGGAGCTTCCGGAGACCACGACCTCGATTGTGGGATCGACGAGCCGCATCACCTTTGCCGTCTCCCGGGCGAGCTTTCCATACTCGTCGGCGGGCTTGTGGCCGATCTGCCAGAAGCCGTCCATCTCGTTTCCCACGCACCATAGCCTGATGTTGTGGGGGTCACTGACCCCATGCTCCCTCCTCATGTCGGAGTAGTAAGTTCCTGAGGGAGAGTTGCAATATTCCACGAAATTTCTGGCCTCGTCAATCCCCCTCGTCCCAAGGTTCACGGTCATCATGACGTCGATATCGAGCTCCCTTGCCCAGGTACAGAACTCGTTTGTCCCCACCTCGTTGGTCTCGATGGTCTCCCAGACAATGTCCCTCTTTACGGGACGATCCTTGACCGGACCCACGCCATCCTCCCAGTTGTATCCGGAGACGAAGTTCCCCCCGGGATATCGGACAATGGGAACCTGAAGCTCCTTAATAATCTCGGAAACGTCCATTCTAAAACCCGCGCTGTCAGCCTTAGGGTGTTTGGGTTCGTAAATCCCCTCGTATATCGCCCGTCCCAAATGCTCCAGAAAGGAGCCGAATATCCTGTCGTCTATCTCTCCGACGACGAAGTCCCTGTCCAGCACCATCCTCGCCTTTTTCACGTTCGTCATTTTCCCCTCCGATAATATCGACTTATTCAGCCTGTTGGGCACCTATAAATAAGTTATTGGAATATTAAGTGTCAATCTCAATTTATTGAGCAACATAGTATTAAATATTTGGATTTTGTCAACAATATTTTGCGGTAGTTAGCTGGAGATTTATAATTTGTTTTCAAAAACGAATAAATCTAGCATCTTTATTCTTGGATAAGTCGTTTGTAGGTTCTCATGTGTGCTCCTTTAACTTGATCATGAAAAGAAGCACTTATGAGTTGAATCCACTTTTCAAAAAAATATAGGGTATCAATAATTAGCCTTTCGTCTTTTCAGAAGAGAGAAAAGCCACAAATCAAAGAATAAATATTGAATCTAAAAAGATCTATTTTTTACATATTAATTACTTGACAAAATGACTTAAGTATATTATTGTTACAGAAAATTGGAAAGAGGGGAGTAATCATATGAAAAAGAAGATGGTATTTCGTTTCTCCAAAGATATATGGGATAAACCGATCATATATCGTCTGATAAAAGATTATAACCTCGTATTGAATATCTTAAAGGCGAGCGTCCTGCCGAGGCGGGAGAGTTTTATGATATTGGAGGTGGAAGGGGATGACGTTGATTTCAGGAGAGGTATGCAATATCTCAAGGAGAGTGGCGTATCGCTGGAGCCCATCGAACAGGACATAAAGCGGGACGACGATAAATGCACACACTGCGGTGCGTGTACCGCAATATGTCCTGTCGGCGCACTCCATATAAACCACGAAACGATGGAGGTCATTTTCGATTCCGATATGTGCACCGGCTGTGAGTTTTGCGTTCCCATATGCCCTCCACAGGCAATGGAAATCCATATCGGGTGAGGAAAAAATCGTGAGACTTACAACAAAAGGACAATATGCGGTAAGGGCCCTCGTGACTCTCGTCCTCATATCCGACGGAGGTCCTGTCACCCTAAAAGAAATATCAAAAAAAGAGGGGATATCGCTCCACTACCTCGAACAGCTCTTTTCTAAGCTCAGAAAGGGTAATATAGTCAGGAGCGTAAAGGGGCCGGGCGGTGGATATGTCCTCACCAAGGATTCAAAGGAGATCAAGGTGGGGGAGATAATTGAGATGGTCGAAGAGCCGATAAGCCCGGTGGCGTGCGTAGATGAGGGAGACAATGGTGCTTCGTGTAACAGGTCGGATATCTGTGCCACACGCTGGCTGTGGGCGGAACTCGGGATCAAGATAAAGGATTTTCTCAACTCGGTCAGCGTATATGATCTTTATAAAGAGGCTGCAAGAAAAAACTAGGGGGATTATCGCATATGTCAAGGGTGGTTTATTTAGACTATAACGCAACGAGCCCCGTACTCCCGGAGGTGAAGGAGGCGATGATGCCATACTTCTGTGAAAGGTATGGAAATCCATCAAGCTTGCATACTTTGGGGAGGGATGCCAAGCGCGCGGTCGAGGAAGCTAGGGAGAGCGTTGCGAAACTCCTCGGTGCCGAATCTTCAGAAATCATTTTTACAAGCGGAGGATCGGAAAGCGACAATCTTGCAATAAAGGGATATGTGGAGTCGCTTTCCGAAATGAAAAATATCCACATAATAACATCGGCGGTTGAGCACCACGCGGTCATAAATACCGTGAGCTACTTGGAGGAGAAGGGCCTTGACGTATCGTATGTCGGAGTCGATGAAAAGGGGAGGCTCGATATAGGGGAACTGGCCGAAGAGATCACAGAAGACACCAAAATCGTCTCCATTATGTATGCCAACAACGAAACGGGGACGATATTCGATATACCTAAGGTTGCAAGTGCGATAAGAAAAAACGGAACCGATGAGATCGTCTTCCACACCGATGCGGTTCAGGCGGCGGGAAAGATTCCGCTCGATGTAAAAAGGGACAGCATCGATATGCTCTCGATATCGGGTCACAAGATAGGCGCCCCGAAGGGGATCGGCGCCCTGTATGTCAGGAAAGGCCTTGTTCCTAAACCGCAGATACACGGCGGACACCACGAATCGAACCTCAGGGCGGGGACAGAAAACGTCCCGGGTATAGTCGGTCTCGGAGAAGCAGCGAGGGTAGCGATTTCTCATATGGAGAAAAACTCCGAAAGGCTAAAGCTTCTCCGGGACAGGCTCGAGGATGGGATTACAAAGAGGGTAGGCCATGTCTATATCAACGGCGATATAGATAACCGCCTCCCGAATACATCGAACATGAGCTTTGAATATATAGAGGGTGAGGGCCTTTTATTGAATCTCGATATGGAGGGGATTTTCGTATCATCGGGTTCGGCATGCACGTCAAACGACTTTACGATCTCTCACGTTTTGTCCGCTATGGGTGTAGACAGGATGTTGGGACAGGGATCGGTCAGGTTCAGTCTGGGTGATGGGACGAAAGAAGATGATATAGATTACGTAATCGAAAAAATAGTACCTATAGTTTCGAGGTTGAGGGAGATATCTCCGTTATATCCGAGGAGTTCTTAGATGGCAGATACGATGTACAGTGAAAAAGTGATCGAATATTTTCAGAATCCGAAAAATGTCGGAGAGATCGAAAATCCCGACGGTGTCGGCGAGGTCGGGAGTCCGGCCTGTGGGGACACGATGAAGATATATATAAACGTAGTGGATAATAGGATCACCGATGTAAAGTTTCAGACATTCGGTTGCGCCGCGGCAATCGCGACATCGTCGATGATGACGGAACTGGTATTGGGAAAGACTCTGGACGAGGCCCTGTCTATAAGGAATGTCGATGTGGCAGAAGCCCTTGGTGGTTTGCCCCCGCATAAGATGCACTGCTCGAACCTCGCAGAGGACGCCCTCAGGGTGGCGATAGAAGATTACAGAAGAAAGAGGGATGGCAAAAAGGATTGAAAAAGGTGGGGGGCGAAAGAAACAAGAAGGTAATCCTGGGCATGAGCGGCGGCGTTGACTCGTCTGTGGCTGCGGCGATCCTAAAGGAAGAGGGTTTTGATGTAACAGGGGTTGTGTTTGATATCTTGGGAAATGAGGTAAGAGAAAAAGTGGACTCCGGCATCGAGGCAGCAAAACGTGTCGCAGAAAAATTAGAAATTCACATAAAAATACTTCCCACAAATAAAAACTTCAAAGAGATGGTAATAGGATATTTCGTCGAAGAATATATGAAGGGAAGGACTCCCAACCCGTGTGTCGTCTGCAATAGATTAATTAAGTTCCAATATCTATCGGACATTTCTGAAAAAGAGAAGGCCGATTTTGTCGCGACCGGCCATTATGCGAGGGTCTCCTTCGATAATGGAAGATATATCCTGATTAAAGGAAGGGACAACTCCCGTGACCAGTCATATTTCCTATCGCTCCTTGGGAGGAATGAACTGAAGAAAACAATTTTCCCACTGGGCGAAATGAAAAAGGATGATGTCGATGCCCTTGCAACTAAAATGGTGCTACCATGCTTGAGGGGAGAAAGCCGCGAGATATGTTTTCTGAGGGGGGGAGACTACAGGAGATATCTAGAAGATTTTTTACGCGACACAGATATATCAGGTGAGATAGTAGACAAAGACGGAAAAATCATCGGAAGACACGACGGATATTTCGCCTTTACAGTGGGGCAGAGGAGGGGGATATCGCTCCCGTCTTCGGAGCCATATTATGTCTTGGATATAGACCCCGAAAACAAAAGGGTCGTTGTGGGTCGGAGGGAGGATCTCATGACACGTGAGGTCAGGGCGAAAGACTTCAACTGGATATCAGAGAGGCCGAAAAAAGATAAGATAAGGGCACAGGGTATGGTACGATATAATCAGTCTCCTGCACCCGGCACGGCAAAGATCTCGGGTGACGGCACTGTGGTCATGGAGTTTTCGGAGCCGCAATTCGCCCCGGCATCGGGCCAGACCCTCGTACTCTATGATGGCGATGTAGTCCTTGGAGGTGGCTTTATCGTTTGAAGAGTGTAATCTCAATAGTCAGTCTGGGTTGCAAGGTCAACTTTACCGACACCGAAGAGATATCGAGGCTCCTAAAAGATACGGGGTATCGGGTGATATATGGTGGCGGCCCTGCAGACTTGTATATAGTAAATTCCTGCACCGTTACAAACAGGGCCGATTATGAGTCGAGGCTGGCGGCACGCAGGGCGATAAAAGACGGAAGTGGCTCGCCCGTTATCGTTACAGGATGTGCGGCGAAGGTCTATCCCGAAAGGATAGAAAATCTTGACGGAGTAGTGGCGGTTATTCCTTCCGATGAAAGGGAAAAAATTATCGAGAAGGTTGTATCGATCATCGGTAGTCCTGATATGGACACACAAGAATGGACAGATTCCAAGACAAATACGACCAAAAGGACGAGGGCCTTTTTAAAAATACAGGACGGCTGTAATTCGTTTTGTACATACTGCATCGTCCCCTTCGCACGGGGGAGGGAGAGGAGCATTACGCCGAGTGAGGTGATAGACAGGGTCGGAGATCTGATTGGTAGGGGTTTTAGGGAGGTCGTTCTCACCGGTATACATCTCGGGAGATACGGGGCAGATCTTAACGGCAGTGAAATAGGCCTCTTTGGACTTCTGAGAGAGATTAAGTCTTATTTTGAGGGAAAATCGCACATAAGGATAAGACTGAGCTCGATAGAGCCGCTCGAGGTGACGGGGGATCTCATCGATGTAATGGGTGAATCCGATTTTATCAGCCCGCACCTCCACATCCCGATGCAGAGCGGTGACGATACAATTTTAAAGGCTATGGGGAGGCCATACGATTCGGCTTCGTTTTTGAAAATAATAGATATGGTTCATAGAAAGATCCCCGATCCCGGATTGGGGATAGACGTCATGGTCGGATTTCCCGGGGAGGGGGAAAGGGAATTTGAGAATACTTTCAATCTTCTAAACAAGATAGACTGCACATATCTTCATGTATTCCCTTTTTCGCCGAGGCCTATGACCGAGGCATATCGGATGAAGGGAGATGTTGACGGGAAGACAAAGAGGGAGAGGGCACGGATACTGAGGGAGCTCGGATATGAAAAAAAGAAGGCCTATATAGAAAAAAATATTGGAAAAGAGCTTATTGTGCTGACAGAATCATTTTCAAATAAGATGCTCTCGGGAAAATCGGAAAACTACCTCAAGGTCTGTTTTCCCGGAGAAGAAAACGAAATAAATAGATTTATACCAGTTAAGATTAAAAAACAATTTCGGGATGGTGTATATGGCGAAAGAAGCATCTGACCTCGAAGAGAAAATCAATTACATTTTCAAAGATAAAAAGCTCCTTTACGAATCGCTTTCCCATTCATCTTCAGTGACTTCCGAGGGTGAGTCAGGAAACGAGAGACTCGAATTTATCGGTGACGCCGTCTTGGATCTCGTGATAGCCGGGGCGCTTTTTGATATGTATCCTGATAGGGACGTTGGCTGGCTTACACAGGTCAGGGCGAATTTGGTCGATGAGGAGAGCCTGAGTAAAAAGGCCGATGAGATAGACCTCGGAAGTTACCTCATCCTCGGGAAGGGGGAGGAGATTGCAGGTGGCAGGAGGAAACCATCGATCCTCGCCGGAGGTTATGAAGCGATCTTGGGGGCGATTTTATCGGACGGTGGATATGAGGCCGCAAGAGATTTTATTTTAAAAAGCTTTCATGAGGAACTGAAACTTGAAGACGACCATGATCCGAAGGACTATAAATCCCGTTTTCAGGAGAGGCTACAGAAGTGGTCGATGCCAATGCCGGTATATGAAATAGTTTCGACGTCGGGGCCTGATCACAAAAAGATATTTATATGCTCGGTTTCGGTCGGCGGGAAGGAATTGGGTAGGGGCAAGGGTAGGAGCAAAAAGGAGGCCGAACTCGAAGCCGCAAGGGACGCTCTTACGAGATGAAGAATTTAAAGAAATTTATAATCCCGATATTTATACCTCACGCCGGTTGCCCCCACAGGTGTATATTCTGCGACCAGGGGGCGGTAACCGGAATAAAGGGGGGGAGGATAGGTGGGGAGGAGATAGAATCGATTGTATTGAGGTACGTAGATTCGAGGCCCGATTGGGAAGGAGATATCGAGCTTGCATTTTTTGGCGGTAGTTTCACATCGCTTCCGATGCAAAGGCAACTAGAGCTTTTAAGAGTGGGGAGCGATCTGATCGAGGACGGCCTGATTGACGAGATACGCATCTCGACGCGCCCCGATTCGATAAGCGATAAGATACTGAAAAACCTCATTTCCCACGGCGTTAAGACGGTGGAATTGGGTGTACAGTCTATGTCGGACGAGGTCTTATTGATGGCCCAGAGGGGGCACACCTCACTTGATACGAAAAACGCAGTCGATATGATAACCGCCCACGGGCTCTCATGGATTGCACAGATCATGCCGGGGCTGCCTGGCGACACGAGAGAGGCGATAATCGATACATCCCTTAAGATCTCCGAGATGGGGCCTGATGGGGTGAGGATATATCCCACGTTGGTGATAAAAAACACCGATCTCGAGAGGATCTATAGAGACGGAGAGTATACTCCGCTTACCTTTGATGAGACGATCTCGATTGTAAAGGAGATGGTATCTATTTTCAACGCCAAGGATATCCCAACGATAAGGATAGGACTGCACCCGTCGAAGGAATTGCAAGAAAAGGTCGTAGACGGCCCCTACGATTCTTCACTGGGTGCTAGGGTGATGGAATCGTTCCTGTTTGACAGGATATCTTCCGAGATCGAAGCCCTAAACTATATACCGAACACTCTGAAGATAGGGGTCGATCCAATGCAGATCTCGTCTGCTGTTGGAAACAACAAGATCAATATCATCAACCTGAAGAAAAAGTTTGGACTAAAAGACCTAAAGATATCACCCGATGAAAAGGCGGGCGAAGGGGAGGTTATAATCTATGGGTTTTAGATCAGGATTCATAGTCCTTCTGGGGAGGACAAATGTCGGGAAGTCAACATTGATGAATAGGATCATCGGGGAGAAGGTCTCCATTATCTCGCCGAAGCCCCAGACCACGAGGAACAGGATCATGGGAGTGGTAACGAACAAAAGCTCCCAGATGGTCTTTGTAGATACGCCCGGCATCCACAGAGGGAAAAAGGGGCTAAATCGATTTATGCTAAACACGGCCCTCTCGGCTAAAAACGACGCCGATCTCATCGCAATCATGATTGAGGCAAGAGATACACCCCATGAGATAGACCTTGAATTGATCGGGGGGCTCTCGTCTGAAGGACCGCCCGCAATACTTTTAATTAATAAGGTGGACAGGGTAAAGAAGTCTGTCGTTCTGCCACTAATTGATAAATTGGCAAATATCTATCGGTTTGAGACAATCATTCCGATCTCGGCCCTTCTGGGCGACGGAGTTTCCGATTTTCTATCCGAGGCCGAAAAACTCCTCCCCGAAGGGGATCCCTTTTTTCCGGAGGACACACTGACCGACGTGAGCGAGAGGTTCCTGGCGGGAGAAATCATAAGAGAGAAGGTTATAAATCTCACCCATCAGGAGATACCATATGCGGTTGCGATATCCGTTGAGCAATTTTCTGAGAACGAAAAGAGAGAACTCCTCAGGATATCTGCAGTGATATATGTCGAGAGGGAATCACAAAAAGGGATTGTAGTAGGGAAGGGGGGTAGTCTCATAAAGGAGATAGGGATTTTAGCGAGAAAAGACCTCGAGGCATTTTTCGGAGTCCACGTCTTTTTGGATCTAAGAGTTAAAGTGATGAAGGACTGGGCGAAGAGAGATGATAGCCTAAAGAGGTTAGGATACAGGTAAATTATGGCAACCGGAAAAAAGGTGCTCGCAATAGTCGGGAGGCCGAACGTGGGAAAATCGACGCTCTTTAACCGCCTGCTCAAGGGCAAGAGGGCCATTGTTGACGACGTTCCGGGGGTCACGAGAGATAGGATCTATGCAGACGCCGTATGGGACGGAGTGGAATATATCCTTGTCGATACCGGCGGCTTTATGCCCGATGCCGAGACGGAGATTGCAAGGGGCGTACACCTAATGGCCGAGGTTGCGATAGAAGAGGCCGATGCGATAATTTTTTTGATGGACGTAAGGGACGGCCTAAATCCGAATGATAAAGATGTCTTTGATTTTTTGAGAAGGCGTAACAAATCACAATTGATTTATCCCGTTGTAAATAAGGTCGATGGGCCGAAGCAGGAAAACGATGTCTATGAGTTCTATTCACTGGGCGTAGAAAAAATATATCCGATATCCGCCCAGCACAATTTGAGGGTAGGGGATCTTTTGGACGATGTCATTGAGGATTTCAAAGATGAGGGCGAAAGGGAACAAATCGACATCCAGGCCGTGAAGATTGCGATTGTCGGGAGGCCCAATGTGGGAAAATCCTCGATCCTCAACAGGATCATAGGATACAACCGTGTCCTCGTCCACGAAGACCCCGGAACGACCACAGATTCCGTTGACACATTGATATACAATAACGGCAATCCGTATCTTTTTATAGACACGGCGGGCATAAGGAGGAAGAGCAGGATATCGCTTCTCCTTGAAAAGTTCAGTGTACTGGAATCCCTAAAGAGCATCGACAGGACCGATATCGCACTGATCATCATAGATGCAACGCTCGGTGTTACGGATCAGGATTCGAGGGTCGCCGGTTTCGTCCATGACAAGGGGAAGGGGTCGATAATCCTCGTAAACAAATGGGACCTGATCGAAAAAGATGAGACGACAGCGGGAAAACACGCAATACTAGTGAGGGAAGACCTAAAAAAAATTAGCTATGCCCCGATACTATTTACATCGGCCCTTTCGGGCAAAAACCTCCACAGGATATTTGAAACCGCTGAGGAAGTCCTAAAGAATAGAGAAAGGAGGATTCCAACCGCCGAACTCAATAATTTATTTGAAAAGATAAAGATGGACCACCATCCCGGCCTTTACAGAGGGAAGATGGTAAAACTTTATTATATAACCCAGATAGAAAAATCTCCCCCAACGTTTCTGATATTTACAAATCACCCAAAGGGTATAAAGCCAGCATATGAGAGGTATATTGTAAATCGCCTTAGGGAAGAATATGATTTTTCCGGAACACCCTTGAGGATTTTTTTCAGGAAACGTGAACGTGATACAAAAAATATATCTTGACAAAAAGTAAACTTAGATTTAAATTATAATACTAAAAATGCCTATTTTTGTAATTTTCCTATTAGGAGGAGGTATTAAATATGGGAAATTTTAGGAACTTTAGGCTTTTGATTCTTTTCTCAGCTCTGGTTATATCTTTCGCACTATTTTTTGTTGGTTGCGAGAAGAAACCTGAGGAAGTAACAACAGACCTCGGTCCCATCAAGTTGGGACTTGCGGCACCTATGTCAGGTGATGCAGCGGCTTATGGTGAGATAATCAGGAATGGTGCCTTGATGAAGATCGATGAGATCAACGAGGCAGGTGGGATAAACGGTAGGATGCTGGAGCTGGTGGTCGGCGATGAGCGCTGTGATCCGAAAGAGGCTGCCGCCGTTGCTCAGAATTTTGCCAGCAACGAGGATATCTTGGCTGTAATAGGTCACGTGTGCAGTTCAGCGACGCTCGCCGCTATTCCTATCTATAAGGAAGCGGGGCTACCTGCTGTTTCACCGACTGCTACCAATGTCGAGGTAGGAAGAAGTAGTGAATGGATGTTCAGGGATGTGTATCGGGACGACTTCCAGGGGAAATTCCTTGCAGAATATGCGAAGGAGGTCCTGGGCGCAAAGACTGTCGGTATATTCCATGAAAACAATGATTACGCCATCGGCCTCATGGAGGCCTTTAAGGCGGCTGCGGAAGATATCGGCCTTGAGGTGGTTGGTATGGAGTCATACGTCACCGGTACTGTGGATTTTACACCGCAGCTTTCTATGTTTAAGGAACTTGCCCCCGATGCGATCTTCATAGCCGGTTATTATCAGGAAGGCGGATTGATCCTGTCTCAGGCCAAAAAGCTTGGTATCGAAACCCAGTTTATGGGAGCAGACGGCCTCAACAATCCTGAGCTCATCAGTATTGCAAAAGATGCTGCAGAGGGCCTGATAGCCAGCTCTCCGTTCGTCTATGAGGCTGCCGGGGAAGAGGCGATGGCCTTCAAAGCCAAGTTTGAGGAAAGATTCGGTCTCACCCCTGATTGGATGGCCGCAAATGCCTATGATGCCGTTGGTATCATAGCAAAAGCCATTGAAGAGTGCGGAGCAGACCGCACAGCAATCAGGGACTGCCTCGCAGGCATGAATTCCAAGAGGAAAGGATATGAGGGAGTAACAGGCGTAACCTTCTTCGACGAAAACGGGGATTGCCAGAAACCCGCTTACGTTACAATAGTCAAAGGAGGGGAGTTTGTAGCTGCTGAAAAGCAGATGTTCTAATGAGTGTATTGAATGTGAGGGGGGGGAGGGCGCATTTAAATTAGCCCTCCCCCTATTTTTAATGGGGTGAGAGTAGGGAATGTTTGATCATCTTTTACATAGTTTTAACTTAGGTTGGGATTATGCTTTACGGCAGTTAGTAAATGGTCTTACGATAGGAGGTGTTTATGCCCTTATAGCCGTGGGTTATACTATGGTCTACGGCATCATAGAGCTGATAAACTTCGCCCACGGTGAGATATATATGTTAGGGGCTTTTCTCGCCTTAACTTTTGTCACCGTCTTAAACCTACCTTTTGCAGTCGCGATATTACTCAGTGTAATTATCTGTTCCATTTTTGGTGTTGTTCTCGAATTCATTGCTTATAGACCGCTTCGGAAAGCCCCAAGGCTGGCAGCCCTCATCACGGCCATCGGCGCATCTTTGTTTCTTCAGAATATTGCATTGATGATCTGGGGTGGACGCCTTAAGACCTTCCCGGATGGAATACTGCCATTCTATATCGATTATCCTATAATTACCGCATTTGAAGACGTCAAAATAACTTACCTCCAATATAATATATTTTTTATAACTATTCTTTTGATGCTATGTCTTCATATTTTAATTACCAGGACACGCATAGGGACAGCGATGAGGGCATCCGCCCAGGATAAAGTGACAGCGTCACTTATGGGAATAAACGTAAACAGGGTCATATCGTTTACCTTCGCGGTGGGCTCGGCCCTCGGGGCGATTGCCGGCGTTATAGTTGGGATATATTATAATGCAGTTTTTCCGATGATGGGGTATACCGCAGGAGTCAAGGCCTTTGCGGCGGCCGTGCTCGGCGGGATCGGAAACGTCCCGGGAGCAATGTTAGGAGGCTTCGTTCTGGGCATAGCAGAGGCCTTCGGGGCGGGGTATCTATCGTCGGGATATAGGGACGGGATCGCATATGCCATTATGATACTCGTAATTATATTCAGACCCACGGGACTGCTGGGCAAGAGACAGGTTGTAAAGGTGTAATGTTGAAGATAATTCCGAGATATAGTTTTTTTCAGGAGAAGATTTCGGGTGCCTTCTCAAGAAATCTGAAATATATCTACGGGGCTCTGTTCGTATTGGTCTTCTTTATTCCAATGCTCCCATTTTCAACGAACTACGTCATTCACCTGTGTACATATGTAATGATGTACATTGTCCTTGCACTCGGTCTCAATGTAGTCCCAGGATTTACGGGTCTTTTGGATCTTGGATATGTCGGCTTTTACGGAATAGGTGCATACACAGCGGGTCTTTTGACCCTAAAATTGGCGGCCTTGGGATACCCCTGGGATATCTTATCGAGCTACTGGCTTATAATACCGATCGCTGCAATAAACGGCGCAATCTCGGGGATCCTCTTGGGGGTTCCGACGTTGAGGCTCACGGGGGACTACTTCGCCATCGTAACCTTCGGTTTTTCAGAGCTTGTAGTCCTTATAATAATAAATGAGATGTGGCTTACCAGAGGCCCGATGGGGCTTCCGGGTATAGCGACACCATCAATAAACCTCGGGTTTCTTTTTCCGCTTACAAAATTTTTCTATGAAGAACCAATAAGATACGTATTCAGGGGTGAGGTGCCGTTTTTCTACCTCATCCTATCGATGGTAATAATAACGATATTTATAATGAACCGGATAGAAAATTCGAGGCTTGGGAGGGCGTGGTTTGCGATCAGGGAGGACGAGGTTGCGGCCGAATGCTGCGGCATACATATAATGAAATATAAGGTAATTGCCTTTGCGATAAGTGCATCTTTCGGTGCGATTGCGGGGTCATTTTTTGCCACATGGTATACATTCATAAGTCCTGTAAGCTTCAAATTCTGGGAGTCGATTCTGATATTGTGTATGGTGGTCTTGGGAGGAATGGGAAGCATACCCGGGGTCATTCTCGGGACAACGATCCTCGTCTCGCTTTCTGAGATAATAAGAAAGGTCTTGGAGGTTATGCAGGGGAGCTGGCTGATAAATTTTATGAACAGTTATCGTGATACTTGGATATGGGTAATACTTGAACCAATAAAGGATAAGATACCCGACCTCATTCAGGCACGATACGCCATTTTCGGTGTAATACTTATTTTAATGATGAGGTTTAAGCCGGCAGGATTAATTCCGCTGGCGAGGGTTAAGAGGGAGATGCGATCAAAAAATGGTGAACCCACCGACTCGAAAGATAACAGTTTCTATGATATAATTTCTGAAGAGAAAAAATTGGCAAAAGACAGATGACGGATGTTGAGATATTAAAGGTAGATTCCCTGATTAAATATTACGGCGGTGTTATCGCCGTAAATAATGTAAGCTTTAATGTAAAGGAAGGGGAGATACTATCACTTATCGGCCCAAACGGAGCGGGGAAGACGACCGTCTTTAACTGTATAACAGGACTGGCACACCCGAACGATGGAAAAATACTGTTTAATTTAAACGGGAAGAGTAATGTACTGGCCGATAAAAAAAAGCTACTGAAACCTGACTCGATTACGTTTCTGGGTATCGCACGGACGTTTCAAAACATACGACTTTTTACCAACCTCACGGCACTGAACAACGTAAAGATAGGGAGACACACAAGGTCAAAAATGAGACTGGTTGGGGCCGTTTTGAGAACTTCAAGACAAAAAGAGGAAGAAAAGGATATACTTAAAAAATCCATAAAATATCTCGTCTTTGTCGGGCTAGAAGGTGTGATCATGGAGATCGCCTCAAACCTCTCATACGGTGACCAAAGGAGGCTCGAGATAGCGAGGGCACTTGCAACCGAACCGAAACTTCTTCTATTGGATGAGCCCGCAGCGGGGATGAATCCCAAAGAGACCGCAAATTTGATGGAATTGATCAGAAGGATAAGAAACACCGGGATAACCGTAATTATTATTGAACATGATATGAAGGTAGTAATGGAGATATCGGATCGGATAGTCGTATTGGATTATGGGAAAAAAATTGCAGAAGGTAATTCGGAAGAGATAAGAAAAGATCCAAAAGTTATCCAAGCCTATCTTGGGACGGATTGAAATGCTGGAACTTATCGATGTATATACATATTATGGTAATATCGAGGCACTAAAGGGAATCTCCATGGAGATAAACGAGGGGGAGATAGTGACTCTGATAGGTGCAAACGGGGCCGGCAAATCTACCACATTAATGACGATTTCAGGTATCACCCCAGCCAGAAGGGGGCAGATAAAATTGATGGGTGAAAATATTGAGAAAATACCTCCAGATCAGATCGTAGATGCGGGGATATCACAGGTGCCTGAGGGGAGGCGAATCTTTCCGCTCCTTACTGTGCGGGAAAACCTTCAGATGGGGGCATATAAAAGGGGAAAAGACAAAAACATAAAAAAAGACATGAAGCGTATCTTCGAAATTTTCCCGATACTCGAAGAGCGCAAGAGACAACCGGGCGGCACGCTTTCAGGAGGAGAACAACAGATGCTCGCAATTGCCAGGGCATTGATGAGCGACCCGAAGATACTCCTTCTGGATGAGCCATCTCTTGGACTGGCACCTATGATTGTTAAAAATATCTTCAATATTATAAAGGAGATAAATAAAGAGAATGGGACAACGGTCCTTTTGGTTGAACAGAATGCAAAAATGGCGCTACTGACTTCCCAAAGGGGGTACGTCCTAGAGACCGGAAAAATAACAATGGAAGACAAAAGCGAGAATTTGTTGGAAAACGAGAAGGTCAAAGAGGCTTATTTGGGAGAAACATAAGAGGAGAAAGAAAGTGGAAGAAAGAAGAAAAGAAGAGATCTTTAGCAAAAAAGTAAAGGCGGGCAGGAGGACGTACTATTTCGACGTAAAAGAAAACGTCAACAACGACAAGTATCTGATAATTTCGGAGACAAAATCGGTCGAATTTGGAAAGCAAGACCGTTTTCGTATTATGGTATTCCCTGAAGACATTGATAATTTCAGTGAGGCATTCACTGAAGTGGTCAGATTTATCAAAGGAGAAATTTCGGAAATTGATGAGGAGGAAGAGGATTAATTACTGAGGGAAATCAGATAAGATAATTAAGTTTACATAATATATCTTATCAGACATAAATAGAATCCCGAATGTTATCTTTTTTAGCATTCGGGATTCTATTATTCTTAATCTTACTTAATGTGTTTAAAGTATTTAGTTTTGTAAAAGTGGAGTATTTAATAATTCTAAATTTTTATGATTTATATTTTAGACTAACTAAGTTCTCTTCGGCTCGATTAGCTTTATCGAGGCGACGATTCCAATTTCGCGGTTTATCTTTAATTCAATATCCTTAATAAGGTTCCTCTGTACCTTCATCTCGTCATAAAAGAAACTTTTTGAGATCTCTATGTTGATAATCATGTAGTCTTTACCATCCTTTTTTACGGTCTCTATTTTAAATTTAGGCTTATTCCCCAAGACCTCTTCAAGTATTTCCGAAATTTGATACGGGTAGATGTTTATACCCTCAAATACTATGAGATCATCAAGCCTCCTTTTTACCGGTTCAATCTTTAGATGTGTCCTACCGCACGGGCATTTTTCCTTTTCGGGATATATTCTGGTTATATCCCCCGTCCTGTACCTGATTATCGGAAAGGCGTCTCGTGTGAGAGTCGTCAATACCAGCTCACCCTCCTTTCCGTGCGGGAGTGATTTTCCGGTCTTTGGATCTATTATCTCAAAGATAAAATGATCCATAAATATATGAAGCCCCCTCTTTTCCCTACATTCCGAGGCCACTCCCGGGCCGAATATCGAGGCTACGCCATAGTTGAATGACGTGGATATAGAGAGACCCTCTTCTATCTCATGTCGCATATCATCGGTCCATGGTTCGGAACCCAAGATGGCGTGCTTTAGAGATAATACATTAGGATTAATATCCTCTTTTTCAAATTCATATATTAGTCTCAATGCATATGAAGGTGTGCAGACTATTGCGGTTGTCAGATAATCCTGCATGATCTTTATCTGCTTTTTGGTATTTGCGGTTGAAGCGGGAATTACCGATGCACCCAAGAGCTCCGCAGCATAGTGATAACCGAATGCCCCGGGATACAGCCCGTATGGATGGGTAATCTGAATTGTATCATTCTCGTCGATATCTGACGAACAGAGCGCCCTTGCAACGAGGTTTGACCAGTTCTCCAAGTCCTTTTTTGTGTACCCGACTATTCCGGTGTCTCCCGATGCGGAGTGGATCCTCACTACATCACTCAGCTTTACGGCAAACATCTCGTATGGATAGCTCCTTTTCAGATCGTCACGGGTAGTAAATGGGAGCCTTTTTAGGTCATCTAATGATTCTATGTCGCCCGGCTCGTAACCTGACTCATCGAAGCTTTTTCGATAAAACGGCACACCGTGACGATATACCCTGTACAATGTCTGTTGAAGCCTCTCCAACTGAAGCTGTTCGAGATCGCCAACGGGCATCGTCTCATATTCTTCATCCCAGATCTTCATAGTCCTCCTCCTTGCCGAGATAGGCCTCTATTACCTCCTCGTTATTTCTTATTTCTTTTGGAGTACCATATGCGATCATCTTACCATGGTCGAGAACCGATATCATCTCACATATATCCATCACGAGATTCATATCGTGTTCGATAAGGAGCACCGTCGTCCCACTGTTGCAAATATCCCGTATAAGCTCCATGAGCCTTTCGGTCTCCTTGGTGTTCATTCCGGCGGAAGGCTCATCGAGGAGTAAAAGTTTGGGCTCAGTTGCCAATGCCCTTGCTATCTCGATATGCCTCTGCTCCCCATACGGGAGACTTCCCGCATGAAAATCCATTTTGTCTTTGAGCCCGACAAAAGAGAGTATATCCTCCACCTTTTCGTAGGTCTCTATCATCTCTCTTCTTACTTTCCTCCCCCCAAAGATCCCTCTCAAGAGGCCCACCTTTGTTCTTATGTGCCTGCCGACGATTACGTTCTCTATGACGTTCATGCCTGAAAAGAGCTGGATGTTCTGAAATGTCCGGGCGATACCCATTCTCGTTATCTGATAGGGCCTTAGGCCCGTCAGTTTCTTTTTTCTGAAGTAAAAATCTCCCGATGTCTCCGGCAATATACCGCTTATAACATTGAAAAATGTCGTCTTTCCTGCGCCGTTTGGCCCGATAAGGCCCATAATAGCACCTTCGGTCACCGATAGATCGACACTGTCCAAGGCCGAAACGCCCCCGAAATTCTTTGATAATAATTTCGCCTCAAAGAGACAATTCCCTCGCTCATCCATCCAAATAAATCCCCTCACAAAACATATAGGTCTTCATTCTCGGACTTCCCTGTAATCTTTTCCGAGATACGCCATCTTCACCTCGTTGTTGTCGAGGAGCACCTTTCTTTCTCCATCATATATAAATTTCCCCATCTCCATGACATAACCCCTGTCGGCGACTGAGAGTGCGGCGCGAGCATTTTGCTCTATCAAGAGGATTGTGGTCCCCATCTTCTTTAGGTCTCTGATTATCTTGAAGACCTGAAGCACGACCTTCGGGGCGAGACCCATTGAGGGCTCGTCGAGCATGATGAGCTTGGGTCTGGACATCAACCCCCTTGCAATGGCGAGCATCTGCTGTTCTCCCCCTGAGAGCGTTCCGCCCTTCTGCCCTCCCCTCTCCTTCAAGATGGGAAAGATCGTCTTTTGCATCCTTATATCATCATTGACTTCTTTCTTGTCATTTCTCGAATATGCACCGAGTTCTAGATTGGCATCGACGGTTAGCTTAGAGAATATCCTTCTACCCTCAGGGACATAGGATATCCCAAGCTTTAAAATCTTCTCCGATGAGAGCCCACCGATTTCATTATCATCAAAAATTATTTCTCCCCTTTTAGGTGCAAGGATACCCGATATCGTCTTTAGGAGAGTCGATTTCCCGGCGCCGTTTCCACCTATGATTGTCACTATCTCGCCGGTGCCGACGTGAAGTGAAATCCCTTTTAAGACGTGGATATTTCCATAGTAGGTATGTAGGTTTTTTATCTTAAGCACTTTTTCTTCTCTTCAACCTCGATTGCAGGGAAAATTTCTTTCCCAATTCGGTTTTTCCCATTATCCCTTGCGGTCTCACAATAAGGAGTAGCACCAGTAGCGCCCCGTAAGCCACATTCTGGTAATCGGCAAAGCTCTTTAGGAGTTCGAGTAATTTCGGAATTCTGTCAAGAAATACCAATACCTCTGGAGATGTAGTGAGTATTCTCAAAACTTCCGGAAGTGCGGTTAGGATCACGGCACCGACGATCGAGCCCAAGACGCTTCCGATACCTCCAACGACAACCATGCACAGGATCAGTATCGATGCCGAGAGACCGAAGTCGGTCGGTTTTATGTAGTGGATGTAAGAGCTATAGAGGGAGCCCGCTATTCCCGCAAAGCCGGAGCCCAGGCCGAATGCCATGACCTTATATTTCGTTGTGTTGATCCCCATCACCTGTGCGGTGATGTCGTTGTCGCGGATCGCGGCGAGTGCCGTCCCGACCCGCGATTTTTTGAGCCTGTACATGAAGGCGATTGTAATCGCAACGAAGCTCCATGTGAGGAATATAAAATCGAGTTTTGATCTCAGCTTTTTCCCAAAAATGACAGGGCCGGGAATTCCGGTCTTCCCGTCGGGTCCACCTATGATTATCACTTTATGTAGACCGATTTTGTCTATATTCAATGCGATTTCTTCTATATTCATTAAAATAATTATTACGATCAGACCGAAGGCGAGCGTGACTATTGCGAGATAGTCGTCTTTGATCCTCAAGGTGGGGATTCCTAATATGACCCCCATAATCCCTGCGCCCAAAAAGGCGGATAAAATGGCGATAATATAGGGAAGGTCGAAATCGACCAACAGGAC
>CAZDOD010000014.1:21702-25118 GCA_964506935.1 uncultured Thermodesulfobacteriota bacterium
CGAGCTTACATATGCACCGATGCAGTAAAAGGCGGCATGTCCGAGCGACACCTGACCCGAGAATCCTATTATCAGGTTAAGCGAAAGGGTGAGGATAATAAATATCGCGGCAAAGACCAGAATATGTAAGAGGTATATTACCAATCTATCAACCAGTAAATAAGATAGTTAATCCCTTTTTCCCATTATACCCGACGGCCTGAAGATCAAAACGATGATTAATATTGCGAATGCGAAGACATCTTTCAGACCCGAAGATATATATGCGGCACCGAGGTTTTCGGCTATGCCGAGTAGTAACCCACCGATGATCGCCCCCGGAATGTTGCCGACTCCGCCCAAGATAGCGGCGCAGAAGGCCTTGAGGCCCGGAAGAACCCCCATAGTCGGATACGTGAAGTAGAGCATCGAGACCATCACCCCCGCGGCGCCGCTCAATACCGAGCCTATTATGAAGGTCAGGACTATCATGTTATTTACATTGATCCCCATGAGCCTTGCGGCTTCGCTGTCGGACGCAGAGGCGACGATCGCCTTCCCGTATTTCGTCTTGTTTATGAAGACGGTAAGCGCCGCCATCAAGATTCCCGCCGTAATCAGAATATATATCTCCATCGCGGGTATATCGGCGCCCATAAGCTTAAACGGCTCGAGCTTGAAGGCAATCGGAAAATCCCTCTTGTCGGGCCCGAATATTAGCCTTGCGAGGTCCTGCAGAAAAATCGAGACGCCGATTGCGGCAATCAGGGGAATTAAGGGGTTTGAGCCTCGAAGCGGGCGGAATGCCAGCCTCTCCATGGAAAGACCGACTCCGGCTGAGGCTACGAGTGCCAGAAGAAATGCGGGGACAAATCCTATGGAAGTCTTGCTCAAAAGCAAGACTGCGGTAAAGGCACCGGCCATGTAGATCTCACCTTGGGCGAAGTTGATGATACCCAAAACACCGTAGATCATCGTATATCCCAAGGCCACCATGGCGTATATACTGCCGGCGGCAAGGCCGTTTATAATCTGCTTTAAGAATAATAGCATGAAAATATTAAAAATAATAAAAGATGAAGGGAGGGCGAAAAGACCCTCCCTTCATAAGACAAAAAACTATTTTACCTTGACGTACTTGCCGTTCTGGACCTCAAAGATGTATATCCCGCCCTTTACGACGTCGCCGTTCTCGTCGAACGAGAGCTTTCCGGTTACGCCGTCAAAATCCTTGAGGGTATCGAGATAGTTTTTGATCGCGATGGGATCGGTTCCGACCTCCTTCATCGCATCAGCCACCATGTATGTCATATCATATGTAATCGCCGCAAACATGATGTTATTTGTATCGGTCGGATTTTCCTTTAAGAAGTCATAATACTTTTTAGCGAATTTCTTATTCTTTGAAGTGTTGTAGTCTTCATCATATTCACCGGTTATTATGTGACCTTCCGATGCCTCTCCAGCAAGCTCAATATAGAGGGGCGCCATGTCGCCGAATCCACCGAGGGACGGCACCATGATGCCGATCTCCCTCGCCTGCTCGATGGCGGGTGCGGTCTCCTGGAGATAGCCGGGTATGCATATGAGGTCGAATTCCTTCTCAGCGATCTTCGTTAGCTGTGCCTTGAAGTCCTCATCACCCCTCATAAATGATTCCTCGATCACAATCTCAACGCCATTCTTGTTAAAATACTCTGTCAGAAAAGTTTCAAAACCCTTTCCATATGGTTCGTTGCTGTAAAGGATCGCAACCTTCTTGACGCCGTATTTCTCGATGACGTAATTGACGAGGGCCTCGCACTGCATATCAATACGCGAGCAGCCGCGATAGATAAACTCACCAGCGTCGGTGACCTTGGGCGATGTCGCATTGGGAGAGATCAATATTATCCCGTTCTCCTCAGCAATTGGTGCCACCGCCAAAGTATTTCCACTCATCATAGGACCAATAATAACGGGTACTTTATCAACAGATATCAGTTTTGTGGCGGCGTTGACCGAATGGGTGGCGTCATCCTTCGAGTCCTCATAAATCACCTCGAGGGGCCTACCGTTAATGCCTCCTGCTGAGTTGATCTCATCAACGGCGAATTCTATCCCCCTCTTGGCCGGGATGCCATCGGATGCTCCCAATGTGAGCCTGAGTATAGAACCGATGACTATGGGCTCTCCTGTGGCTTCTTCAACCTTCTTCTCACATCCTGAAACCATAAGAGAGAGGCCCAAAAGGGCGATAACAGACAGTAAAACAAATTTTTTCATAACTTACTCCCTTTTAATTTACTTATAAATTACCTTCTTTCCACCTTTTTTAAGCTCCTCCATTGTGAAGTGCTCAACCAATTTAACATTTGCCCTGATTCCCAGGACCTCCGAGAGATCCCCCTCTATTCGGGATACTATCTCCTCGAGTACCTTTATCTCGTCCGAGAAGAATGACTCGACCTCCTCGATGAGGATATCGACCTCATCGAGCTCCCTTAATTTGTAGAGGTTTATAACATAGGGTGGAGTCTCCCCCAAAATGTCGGTGATTATTCTTCCGATCTGTGAGGGATATACTTTAACGCCCCTGATCGACAGCATGTCATCGGTACGCTCTTCGGGTATATCAAGTGTGGGGAGGGTTCTTCCACATGAGCACTTTTCCTCCGTTATGATCCTCGATACATCCCCCGTCCTGAACCTGATTAGGGGAAAGGCCTTTGTGGTGATTGTAGTCAGAACCAGCTCCCCCTTTTCTCCGGGATCTTTCGGATCTCCGCTCTTTGGATCAACAACCTCGACGATGAAATGATCCTCGGCGATGTGGAGTTTTCCCTTGGAACACTCATAGGCGATACCGGGGCCTATCACCTCCGGTATCCCGTATGCCGTAGATACCTTTATCTTGAGCCCCGATTCTATCTTTTTTTTGACATCTTCCTTTAGCGATTCTGATACGAGGATCCCTCTTTTGAGAGAGAGCTTCTTCGGAGCTATTCCCATCTCGGAGAGTAACATAGCCAGATGCAGGGCGTAAGACGGGGTGGATACCAGACAAGAGGTCTTGTAGTCCGACATTATCATGATCTCTTTTTCTGGATTCATGGCGCTCATTGGAATAACCGAAGCCTCTATGTTTTCGGCGGCAGCCTTCATACCCCTACCCCAGTTGGCAAGGCCGTAGACGAAACATATCTGCACTATATCATCGGCATCGACTCCCGAAGCCGCATAAAGCCTCGACAGGAGCTCGGTCCACACACCGAGGTCGTTTTTTGTGTATCCCATCACAACGGGCTTTCCCGACATCCCTGATGTGGAATTTATCCTAACGATGTCTCTTAAGGGGACGGAAAAAAGACCGTAGGGGTAATTGTAGCTCAAATCGTCCCTCGTAGTAAAGCCTAATTTCCCTAAGTCGGAGATATCTGTTATGTCCCGCGGGGCTA
>CAZDOD010000015.1:0-24884 GCA_964506935.1 uncultured Thermodesulfobacteriota bacterium
GATAGAGCAGCGGACTTCTAATCCGCAGGTCGCAGGTTCGAGTCCTGCCAGGCGTGCCAGTAATATCAAGGGGTTACGGGTTTCCGTAACCCCTTAAATTTTCAAATATAAAAGTTATCCTTCACCACACACTTCGCAATTCTTTTGCCGTCCACTTCCTTAACAACACCAAGAACCTCGCGAAGCTGAAACAACTCTTGGGTCATTACACGATTAAAAGCACTGAGCACTATCTTTTTGGAATAATATATAATAAGAGATAGAAAAAGACTTGACCCCTTTTTTGATCCAAGCTTCGATCAGCGCTTTTTCATTGTCACGACCAGCAACACGATCCCCCCGACAAGAGCAATTCCTCCGAGGACCGGCGACAGCGGAATCGTATTAGTCTTCTCCGCCGTCACGTGTAAGGGACCGAGATTGACGACGTCCTCCTGGGTCTTATAGGTGATGCCCTGATATGCGAACATCACGATGCCTATCACGATCAATATGATCGCAACTACCGTTAAGTTCTTTGTATTCAATCGAAACCCCCGTTTTTTTAGCCTCATTAACCGTTTTCTACCTGCGCCGCCGCTGCACGAATCCTAATACCACCACGATAAGGGCAACCACCAGAAGGATGTGAAGAAAGCCCCCCACCGTGTAGCCCGTCAACAACCCCAGCAACCACAGAATCACTAGTATTGCTGCAATCGTCCACAACATAGAATACTCCTTTAAATGAGTATGTAAGACTTACAGGAACCGCTTCATGTGTGGCGGTTGTTAGTGTGATATTCCTTGCACGCAAAAAACCGGCTATCGCATTACCATTAAAGACGCACATTCTCGAGTCCTGAGAGCAGGCCAAAAGCATGCAGCAGCCAAAGAATCACCAGAATAACGACGACGACGTTCAGGATTTTCTTGATCTTGCGGTCCATAGGGATGTATGAATTGACCAGCCACAGTATTACACCAACTATAACCAAAACGACTATTACTGTTATAAGTGACATTTTTCATCACCTCCTTTCTCTTGGTTTGACGCAATCAATCGGCTATGTATCCCGAATTATGCAGTATCTGCCGCGCCCCCACTATTTTCAGCCCTTCGATACGACGTTCAGTCGATTTCCGAGTCGCCCCATGGTGTCAAAAAGCTTCTGACTCGTGATCCGAATGCAATTTCTCGCCGCAGTTACCGAGAAGGGATAATTATACGCTGTATATGGTAATCCACAATACTATACCTGTCAAGGAAAAATGAGGCTATTACCCACGCCCGAGCACCGCACCAAGAAAAGAAAAGAGATCAAGTCTCCGTTTATCGCTTATTCTTTAAATATTGCGGAAGGCCAAACCTTCATTATACTGATTCCATCCCCTCATCTTTTTCGTTCTATTTCTGCCGTTCCCGCTTTTTCCAGGAACTTCCCGGATACATTTGCATAAAAGGATCGGATTGTCTCAATATCGGACTCCGCATTAGCCTGATATAAAGTTATTATTCTCTAATATTTTAAAGGTTTTTTCTAAAAAGTAAAAATTAAAAAGAGCTGGAAAATCCAGAAAATTGTAAGAGCAATGACACCAATACTTTATCGTCAAGAGTAGCCTGCTTCTAATCCGCAGGCCGTAGGTTCGAGTCCTGCCAGGCGCGCCAGTAATATAAAGGGGTTACGGATTATTGTAATCCCTTAAATTTTCCAATTATAGAAGTTGTCTATTCCCACACACTTCTTAATTTCACAATCAGCTTTCTAAATAGCAGCAAAAACCTAGCCAAGATAAGTAAACTCTTTGCTCATCCTTCAATAAAGAACATCAAATAGATAATATCAGAGAGAAATTAAATCAAAAAACAAACCGCTTTTCTTATCTTGAAAATTTACACAATTTACTTTATACTGCACCGTTCCGCAATGGTGTTGGTTTATACTAAGATGCAGTGAGAAAAATAATGGATACAGCAGAGTTAAAAGATAAAGTCCTCCTCTTGGGTGCTGACTTGTGTGGCATTGCGCCGGTAAGTCGATTTTCAGATGCCCCGGAAGGGTTCCATCCATGTGATATTTATCCCGAAAGTAAGTCGGTTGTTATCTTTGCCTCGCATTTCCCCACAAACACATTTAATGCCGCCTCGACAATCCCCTACACCTTCGTAAGAAATATGCTGGTTGATAAAGTCGACCAAATTTCGTTTCAACTATCCCAGAGTCTAGAAAACGAAGGTATTGGATCAAGCCCGATACCATCTTCAGAGCCCTATGAATTCTGGGATTCGGCCCGAAGACACGGTCGCGGGATACTTTCGCTTAAGCATGCGGGATATCTTGCCGGCCTCGGGGTAATCGGGAAAAACACACTTCTCATAAATGAAGTTTATGGAAATATGATGTGGCTTGGGGGTGTCCTTGTATCTATTGACTTAGAGCCCGATCCGATTTCGCTTTATGAAGTCTGCAAACCGGGATGTACTATATGTCTAGATGCATGTCCACAGCAAGCCCTCGATGGGACAACCATCAACCAGAAGCTCTGCCGAGAACACGCATATTCATATTCTGACGGCGGTGGGTGGGTTATCTCGTGCTACATATGTAGAAAGGCATGTCCCGAATATGCGGGTCTTAAGAAATAAAAAATATTTCACTTCCAATGATTTGAACGGGAGAGGAAAGTCAAATACGATGAAAAGTCTATTTAAAAATGGATCCGCAAACTGGTATTTTAATCGAGTCTATTATTAGAAGTTACCGACTACAAACAACTTTTCATCTCTTTCGGGCCATAAACCACCGTAAAAATCTTACCCATATGCTCCATTTGGACCTTTTTTTTAAATCTCCCGTCAATTTTTGCTCCGCCTTATCCAATGCATCCTCCAGAAGGGCATCATGAAGCGGCCCGATAAGAATCTGCCATCTCAACCATGTCCTGAAATCACACCAGATGTCTATCACATGACAAAGCAGAACGAAGTTTCTATGAGGTACGATCTCGAAATAATGCCTCCCGTCAAACTCTTTCGACAGCCCCTTTTCTTCAAACTCGAACGCGATCCTTTTTCCGGGAACGTATTCTGAAACGTGATAATGAATCGGACCGTGTCCGCCCGTTGCGCCTTCGCCTAAGGGAGAATCAAACCTCATCGGGGGCCAGCGGTCTTTAGGCCAAAGCATATCATTTTCCCCTGAGAGGCTGTCTAGTATCGCCCCTACCTCTTTTGGCGTCACCTTAAAAGACCGCTCATGGACATTATAGATTTTCATCAAAATCTCCTATTATTCTTCTGTATGCCTCTTCGATAAACCGATCGATTATCTCAGGCTGGGCTTCGCCCATCTGAAGATACCTACGAACGGCCCCGGACGGCACATCTATCAGGGCAAAAGTGACTCTTAGAATATCTTCCTCGCTTGTGTCTCCGAAGAGCCGATGTGTAAAGTCTTTGATCCCCTCGTTTAACTCACGAGAGAGGTCCTCTGCCCTCTTTCTTACTTCCTTCGGCCACCCGCCGGATATCAGCTCTTCTCTCCGATAGAGGAGCAAAATCCGCCCCGCGTTGAGATTTTTCCTGACCCAGCGACTTGTGTAAAGTGCAGAAGACAGCCCATCCCCACGTTTGAGGAGTGCGAGGAATCCCTCCTGAAAAGATTCTACGATGCGAATCCATAATTTTGCCAGCAGTATATCCCTCGAAGAGAAGCGATGGTAGACCGAACCTATCGGAGCGCCGACCATTTCTCCTATGGTTGAGATGGTAGCCGCACTTGGACCCTTTTCTCCTATAAGCTCGAGAGCGGCGTCCAAAAACTGATTCTTTGTAAAATGTGATTTTCTACCCATAATAGTATTGTTATATTAGTATATACATTCTATTATGTCAAGTATTTTTTGTAAAAAATTGATTACTTATGATATTTTTATATAGGACTTCTCAAATTGAGATAAAGGGAGAAAAATTTATTCCATCTATCCACAAAAAAGATAAATCTTTGCCGTCCTAAAACCCATTCCCATAAAATCGAGACATAAAGTAGATAAATCCTATAAACTGATTTCTTGAAGATTTTTTGGAAGTAAGTTAAAATAAAACCGAGGCAAATTGGGAGAGTGCTTAGTTGATCAAAACAGACAAAAATCTAAAGAGGCTGGCTGCCACCATCATATTGGTGCTTGGGTTTATATTTATATGTTGTGTAACCTCCTCTGTACTAAACTCTCTTCAGGCCGGTGATACAGATTCAAGACCTTCCAACGTGACTAGAGACTTCTATGGTTATTCAAGGGGAGAGATTCAAAATATGTATTGGATAGAAGTAAGACCGCTTCTAGACACCCCAGAGAAGGTAAAAGACTATCTCCTCTATTATGCAGACATCTTATATAGAGATGATCTCGGCAGAAATCACATTCAAACGCCGCAAGAAACGTTATTTATAGGAACGGGGGATTGCGAGGACTACGCATATTTTGTAGTCGACGCACTCGGAAGTCACGGATATCGGACGGGGATATTGACTATGCAGTGCCAATCCGAAAGTGGGACTCTCTTCGGCCACGCCGTCGGTGTATACAAAGACCCAGAGACGGGAAAATGGCATCACATAAGCGCATACGACATGGACAGGATCAAAAGGGGAATAAGCAGACCGTACGGCTCGATAAAAAAGATGGCAAAGGATATGGCGCTTGAGATGGATCACAATTCAAAATTGATCAAATACCATTTCGTCACGATAGATGAGTACCTGAGATTTTTTGAAGGCAAATAACCCTTTCACCTCACTGCAATTTTACTATCCGATAAACGATTTGAATTAAATCCTGCATTACAGATAAAAAAGGAGGCCCCCTATTGGGAAGCCCCCTTTATAGCCCCGTAGCAACGGAAACAAACGAGAGAGTCACGGTATCATTCATCAAGCGGTATTATGACTCCTTCTTCAGAAATATCAATTTTATCATTTTAACATAGCGTTTAACTCTTCCACGGTAGTCGTAGGCTCATAAATCCCAGCGCCCACCTCATAGGGCTGTCCCGGAACCTTCAGTATGTAGGATATCTTACGCCTGTACATCGCTCCACCCTCGGCGTCCATCGAGTCCGTGGGCCTCCAGTACTCGACCCAACCCCCTTTCGGATTTTTTGACGCCTCGCATAGATCGAGATTGTAGCGATTCCCCTTCTCGTCGATCCTACTCCCCAGATCTACGCCGATAAGTTCATTATTCGGATGTGCCACAATTATGCCCTCATCACAGTTGAAGACGAACACGTAGGTGCCCCCCCAAGCCCAGGGGCCTTCGGGGTCATTGAAATCAGCAAGGCCCGCCTCTCCCTTTTCCGAGAGATACGCCGCTGCATCCCCGACTTTGGCGATCACCTCATCGGGCGTGATCTCATTTTCGGCGATGACCGTACTTATCATTGCCAGTGTCAAAAGAATCGGTAACAGGAAAATTAACCTCTTGTTTGTCATTTATCCACCCTCCTTCTCTTATCAAAAAATAGTCCCCTTTTAAAAAAGGATACAAGATGCCTATTTACTGAGTATATTCAAAACTGCCCTAAAATATATCAGTATCGCATGCATGAGTCAAAAAATATTTTTAGGGCCAATCGGGGTGTTCTTTAATGGGTCTTTTCCACAAAAGGTTTGAATCAATCGCAAAGGACAAAGTCCCGACAGATAAAAAAAGCTTGACTGATAATGGAATTAATAGTAGAATTAATCAAACGATTGATGGGGAATGGGATGTGGGGGAAGGGTAACGTATTTTATATACTTTTAACGTTATTTGAATGTCCGAAGACAAGAAAGAAAAGATTCTAAATGCGGCAAAAAACGCCTTTGCACAAAAGGGGTTCGCCGCCGTTGGGATAAGGGAGATCGCCAAAGAGGCCGGCCTCAACTCCGCCACACTATATCATTACTTCAAGAACAAAGACGAAATATACAGTGAGATCCTGGAACAGACATATAATAAGATAGTAGAGATCCTCCAAGAAATATCCACCCTAGAGATGGAGGAGAAAGAGGTTGTAAAGGTCGCAGTTGGAAGATATATCGACTTCATCTATGAAAATAGGGGTTTTCTAAAGATACTTGTACATGAGCTCAATCTTGAGACCGAGATGGTTGTCCGTATTGCAAAGAAATTCTATGGAAATTTCTCAAAGCTTGCAGAAGAGATGATAAATGCGCGCAAGAAATCTTCCGGGGAAAGAAGTGTGAATCCGAGGCATCTCCTTATATCCGGAATAGGATTATGTACTATTCATTTTATCCTCGCCCCACTATTGAACATCCTTGAGGGCAAAGATCAGCTTTCTCACGAGATGCTTGAAGAGAGAAAAGAAGCTGTAACGGATTTGATGTTGTATGGTATTTTTGGGGAGTCCGGGTAAGGGAGGAAACCCTACTATGCAATAGGGGATTTTTTCTTTCGAGTGAAAATAGATACTTAAAAAAAGTGAAATCCCACACTAAACTAAGATTTCCGCTGTCAGTTCACGTAAAGTGCTTATTGAAGCTTATCTTTCACCTTCATTAATATCTTGTAAAAATCGTAATCCTTCTTAGCTTTGATATACTCTTCAGAATCTTTTTCGACCCTTTTTAAAATCTCCTCGGCCTTGGACAGATCTAATTCGACCTGAACACCGTCGATATCCCTCGACCTGATGCAACCGTCTGCAAGTACTGTCACCTTATCGAGGGTAACCTCCACAAAGCCCCCTGTGACGACGAGATATCGCTCGGTATCTGTCGCGGCATCGATGTAACGGAGTTCCCCGACCGTCAATTTTGTGATCAACGGGACGTGTCCCGGAAGAACGCCGAACTCCCCGTCAGCTCCGGGGCATACAACTTTGTTTGCCTCCTCCGAAACCACAAGTTCATCCGGCGTAACTATCTCTAAATCAAATCCCATCTGACCAATTCAATATTTTTAAAAAGGATTAAATTTACCATCACCCTTGTATCTACAACCGACCAAATCACTAAAAAATACCCCCTCTATCACACTACTCCCCCCCTGCATCCTATCGTTAACCCGTAAGGCTCTTTGCCTTCTCAATAACCTCTTCAATGCCGCCAACCATATAGAATGCCTGTTCCGGTATGGCATCATGTTCGCCTTCCAGCACTTCCTTAAATCCCCTGATTGTCTCTTCGAGGGGGACGTATTTTCCGGAAGCGCCGGTGAATTCCTCCGCAACGAAGAATGGTTGGGACAAGAACCTCTGTATCTTCCTCGCACGGGAGACGACGATCTTGTCCTCTTCGGAGAGCTCGTCCATACCGAGAATCGCTATGATATCTTGAAGGTCCTTATATTTTTGGAGGACGAGCTGTATATCCCTCGCTACGGCGTAGTGTTCCTCACCAACGACCTGAGGATCAAGAATCCTCGACGTGGAGTCGAGCGGGTCGACGGCGGGGTAGATGCCGAGCTCCGCAATCTGTCGCGAAAGGACCGTCGTGGCGTCAAGGTGCGCGAACGTCGTCGCCGGCGCGGGGTCGGTGAGGTCGTCCGCAGGCACATAGATTGCCTGAACCGAGGTGATCGAGCCTTTCGTCGTTGAGGTGATCCTCTCCTGCAATTCGCCCATATCAGTCGAGAGCGTCGGCTGGTATCCCACGGCGGACGGCATCCTACCCAACAGGGCCGAGACCTCACTCCCCGCCTGTGTGAAGCGGAAGATGTTGTCAATGAAGAGGAGCACGTCCTGCCCCTCCACGTCCCTGAAATACTCGGACACGGTAAGGGCGGATAGGCCCACGCGCGATCGGGCACCGGGGGGCTCATTCATCTGGCCATAGACCAGAGCGGTCTTGTCGATGACTTTACTGCTTTTCATCTCGAGCCAGAGATCGTTACCTTCACGTGTCCTCTCTCCTATACCGGCGAAGATCGAAAATCCGCCGTGTTGAACCGCGATGTTGTGAATCAGTTCCATTATGAAGACCGTTTTACCTACGCCGGCGCCGCCGAAGAGCCCTATCTTTCCCCCCCTGGGGTATGGGGCAAGAAGGTCAACGACCTTGATGCCGGTCTCAAAGGCCTCTACTGTGACGCTCTGATCAACGAAATCAGGGGTGGGACGGTGGATCGGCCACCTCTCCTCGGCCTCGATAGGACCAAGTTCGTCCACAGGTTCCCCGATTACATTCATTATCCTCCCCAATGTACCAATCCCTACAGGCACGGTAATTTGATCTCCCGTAGCTACACACTTCATTCCCCTTACGAGACCGTCGGTGGTATCCATGGCTATGCAACGAACTACGTTATCACCTATGTGCTGGGTGACTTCCACAACAAGATTTCCCTCCCTGTCATCTATTGCCGGGTTTGTAATCCTTATGGCGTTATAGATCTCCGGGAGCTCTTCGGGAAAATGTACATCAACCACGGGGCCTATGACCTGAATAATCTTGCCTTCGTTCATATCTAAAAGCACTCCCTTTTATGTGAATTTCTCTCTCTAAATAATAAACCATGAATCAACTATAGTAAATTACTTCTTCAGTGCCTCTGCACCAGCTACGATCTCCATAAGCTCGTTTGTGATACTCTCCTGGCGGGCGCGGTTATATTCCAGGGTCAGCTTCTCTATCATATCTTCGGCGTTTGAGGTGGCACTGTCCATTGCGGTCATCCTGGCCCCATACTCAGATGCTTCCGATTCCAGAAGGGCGCGGAATAGTTGTATCTCGAGGTTCTTTACGATAATATCATGCAGTATAAACTCCTCCGAGGGCTCAAATATATATTCAAGCACCATCTCCCCCTCCGGAACCTTCAGTCTTGTGAAAGGAAGGAGGCGGTCAAAAACTATTTCCTGAGTTGCGGCAGACTTAAATCTATTATAGAGGAGGTATATCTCGTCGGTTGCTTGTGTAAGAAAGGCATCTATCATGTCTCCGGTGATCCTGCCCGCGAGCTCGTAGTCGATCTTGCCCGATATCCCCGTGTAATTTTTGTATCTATTGACGTCCCTCTTTCTGAAATAATCGTAGCCCTTTTTCCCTACAACAGTAAACATTATATCGGAGTACTTTTTCCTGTTCTCAAAAACGAAGTGCTCGGTTGTCCTTATGATATTCTGGTTGAAAGCCCCGCACAATCCCCTGTCGGAAGTAATAATAATGAGCATAACCTTCCCTACCGTCCGTCTGGCGAGCAGTGGGTGGGAGGATGGATCGGTCCTGAGCGCCAGGCTCCCCAGCACATCCATCATCTTATCGGCGTAGGGCCTCGCCTTTTCCGTCCTCTCCTGGGCCTTTCGCAGTTTGGCGGCGGCCACCATCTTCATGGCACTGGTGATCTGCTGTGTGTTCTTGACCGAGATGATTCTCTTTCTTATATCTTTAAGGTTTGCCATATAAAGTCATGTACCTTTAATAGATGAACTCTTTTACAAATCCCGATATCGCCTTGCTGAGATTACGCTCGATCTCGCTGGTCAATGCGCCCTTCTGTCTTATCTCGTCCAAGAGGTCGGGATGTTTGGACTCAAAGAAGTCAAACAGGTCATTCTCGAACTTTCTCAGGGCGGACTCCGGAAATTGATCCACGAAGCCGTTGGTGGCGGCGTAGATGATCAGGACCTGCTTCTCAACAGGAACCGGTTGATATTGCGGCTGCTTGAGTATTTCCACCAGGCGACTTCCTCTAGCAAGCTGGGCCTGGGTGGCCTTATCGAGGTCAGTGCCAAACTGGGCAAAGGCCGCCATCTCCCTGTATTGGGCGAGGTCGAGCCTCAATGATCCGGCGACCTGTTTCATCCCCTTTATCTGTGCGCTCCCGCCGACCCTCGAGACCGAAAGTCCAACGTTGACGGCAGGACGGACTCCCGAGTAGAAGAGGTCGGTTTCGAGGAAAATCTGGCCGTCGGTGATGGAGATGACGTTGGTTGGGATATAGGCCGAGACATCACCGGCCTGTGTCTCTATAATGGGGAGGGCCGTAAGCGACCCTCCGCCCTTCTCGTCTGACAGCTTCGCCGCCCTCTCCAAGAGCCTCGAGTGGAGGTAGAAGACGTCACCCGGATACGCCTCCCTTCCAGGCGGTCTCCTGAGAAGCAAAGAGAGCTGACGGTATGAGACAGCATGTTTCGAAAGGTCGTCGTAAATGATCAGTGCGTGTCTTGCGTTATCCCTGAAGAACTCGCCGATGGTGACGCCGGAGTAGGGCGCAATATACTGGAGGGGTGCGGGCTCGGAAGCGGTCGCCGACACGACGATGGTCTTTTCCATTGCCCCGAATTTGTTTAGGGTATCGACCACCCTGGCAACGGTGGAGCGCTTCTGCCCTATAGCGACATAGATCGAGATGACATCGGTATCCTTCTGATTAATAATAGTATCCAGTGCGATCGCGGTCTTTCCGGTCTGACGGTCGCCGATTATCAGCTCCCTCTGACCCCTGCCTATCGGTGTCATCGAGTCTATGGCTTTAATCCCCGTCTGGATAGGCTCCTTGACGGGCTGGCGATATACGATTCCCGGTGCCTTTACCTCGATCGGGCGGAAATCCTCGGACTCTATCGGCCCCTTCCCGTCTATAGGCTGACCCAATGCGTTCACCACCCTCCCCAAGAGTGCGTCACCCACGGGGACCTCTGCGATGCGTCCCGTCCTCTTTACGATGTCACCTTCCTTGATGTGCCAGTCTTCACCGAAAATCGCCGCCCCCACGTTGTCTTCTTCGAGGTTCAGCACTATGCCGAAAAGCTCGCCCGGAAATTCGAGAAGCTCCCCGCTCATGGCATTATCGAGCCCGTAGATGCGCGAGATACCGTCCCCCACATAGAGGACAATGCCCGTTTCCGATACCTCGAGCTTCTTCTTATAATCCCTTATCTGCTTTTTAAGCAGACTGCTTATTTCGTCAGCTCTAATCTGCATCGTAAATCATTCATCCTTTCTTGAGGTTATCACGTATATGTTCCAACTGAGTCTTAATGCTGCCATCGAAAACGAGGTCGCCGACATAGGCGATTACCCCTCCTATGATCGAGGGGTCAACTGTAATGCCACAGACTACCTCTTTGCCCACAACTCCCGAAAGCGCCTGAGTGATCTCTTTGACCTCCGTCTTGGTGAGCGGTGTTGCACTCACAATATTGGCCCTGGCAAGAGACTTTGAATCATCAAATAGTTTTTTATATGCATTTATGATTTCGCCAATTATTACCATCCTGTCCTTTTCCATAAGGATGCGCAAAAAGTTCTTTGTGATGTCGGAGAGATTCGTTTCAGACAGGATATCCTCAAGGACAATCATCTTTTTCGCCAAGACATCTATCGGGCTTGTGAGGAGGCTCCATATCTTATCATTTTTGGTCAAGTAGTCGTGGAAGGACGAAATTTCTTCCCCGTATAGTTCTTCTTTCTTATCTTCCTTGCCAATCTCAATAAGCGCCTTGGCATATTTTCTCGCGATAGATTCTTTTATCATTTCAGTTCAGATGTCTTTTTAATATACTCTCCGGTTATCCTCGTGAGGTCCTTTTTCGACATATTCTTTTTCAGGATCTTTTCGGCCATTTCCGCCGCAAGGTCGACGGCCTCAGAGCGGAGCACAATTTTTGCCTTCCTGACTTCCTGATCCGCTGAAACCTCGGCCTGGATGCGTATTTTTTCCGCCTCACTCTTCGCTTTCTCAATCAATATGTCTCGCCCCTTTTCCCCCTCTTCCCGAAAAGATGTATGGATATCGGAAATCTCTTTTTTGGCCCTTGCGAGCTTATCGGTGACCTCTTCGTATCTTTTCTCGGCTTCCTCCTTCGCCTTTGTCGCATCTTCCAAGGACTCCCTTATAGCGGTCTTCCGATTGGAAAAGAAGTCGATAGCCTTTTGCGAAACCGCTATATGGAGTATTATTATGACGATAAAAAAATTCGCGATACGCCATGCGAGATCTTCTACCCTTCCGATATCTCCCGGCAGTGTAAGCGAGATAATGTTTTGCACAGCAAGAGTTACACATATCGCAAACAAAATGGCAAGTATAGCCAAAATGATGAGAACAAAAAGAAAAGGTTTTTTCCTTATCTTTGATAGTAAAGATGATGCCATCTAAATCTTCCTACCAAGTATACTTTCGGCCATTTCAAGAGAAAGGGAATCTATCTCTGTCTTCATATTCAGGGAGGCCTGTTTTGATTCCTCTTCTATCCTCATTTTCAGATTTTCCACCATCTTGCGGGTCTCGTCTCTGGCGGTCCTTAGTATCTCGGCCTCGAGCTGGACTCCCTCCATCCTTATTTTTTCCTTTTCCTTGGAAGCGGTCATGCGGGCTTCGGCAAGTTTCCTTTCATATTCGGAGATGTTCTCATCCGCCTCCTTTATTAGACGTTCGGCCTCACCCTCATTACCCTCCACCCTGTTTCTCCTCTCGTCGATAATCTTCATGACCGGTTTGACCAGAAGCCAATTTAGAATTACAACGAGTAAAAGGAAGTTGATTATCTGGATGAATAATGTGTAATTTATATCGAGCAACCTTTTTAATACCTCCCGAAAACATAAATGAATGACCATTCATTCAAAATTTAAATCTATCACAAGCAATTTTTCATGTCAAGAGTAAAATTTCAAAATTTTGGGAACGGGAACAGAGATTTTATTCCAAGCTTCGTTACAAGATACACAATAGATATGGGAAAAGGAGGCATAAAGGCGGTCTTGGAAATATCTATGCGGTGGCGGGATAGGTCTTATATCTATTTTCACCGCCACCGCAAAGAAGAAGCGGATGGATTTGGGCTTTTAAAAAAACGGCAAAGAACCGATCTGAAAAAATATCAGGCTGGCTCAAGAGAGCCGACTTAAAAACCCTTTTCAATAAACGGCTCCATGTGACATCACAGGGTATAGATTCCCATTATTTTACGCCTCCATTCCCCTTTTTATCTGCCACCTTGACCAATTTATGGTCAGAATCTTTTACCGCTGTCGAGAATTTTCCGGCGTCAAGATATTTTATATCCTCCATCTTGCAGTTACCTTCAAAGATGGCGCCCTCATTGATGATAAAGTTGGGTGTCTCAATCGTCCCATAAAACCTCCCCGGAGGTGAAATCTCCACCATGGTCGCCGCCCTGATATTTCCCCTAACGAGGCCTGTTATAATGATGGTGTTCACCTCGATCTCACCATCCACATCGCCGTTATCGCCTATAATCAGGATATCCTTTGCGAAGACCTCACCTTTCAACTTGCCCTCAACCCTCACCGTGCCCACAAAAGACAACTTACCCTCAAATTCGGTGCCCTGTCCTATAAAGGCATTAAGCTCTGTAGTCTTATCGAAACCCTCGAGACCCTTACCACCAACGATTTTCAATTTTCCTATCATAATATCACCTTTCAGTCTTGTTTTTTCAAGCTAAACTGCTTGTAACTTTATCGTCGATTTTATGTGAAAACCCCAAAGCCGATTCAGACTCATATGTAACTTTTGGGGCCATACCTCCTTTTTAAGAACGGATGATTTCCGCTATCCTTTCCAGCTCTTCCTGGGAATAATATTCTATCTCTATTTTTCCCCCCTTTCCCCTTATCGATATTTTTACTCTTGTGCCGATTGCCCTTGTCAGTTTATCTTCGAGGTCTAAAAGGTATGGGTCAATGACTTTATCTTTGTCTACTTTCCTTTCGTCCTCCTTCGTCCTTTTTGTCAGTGCCTCGGTTTCCCTGACGGACATCCCCTTGGCAACGACCATATCCCTTGCCTTGAGGATGGATTTAGAGTCGGGGAGAGAGAGGAGCGCTCTAGCGTGACCTGTGGTAATGAGACCCCGGATGAGATCCTCTTTTACCGGTTCGGGAAGGGCAAGGAGGCGAAGCGAATTCGTAACAGTCGTCCTGTCCTTCCCCACCTTTTGAGCCATCTCGTCCTGTGTCAACTCAAACTCGTTTATCAATCGCTGGTACACCATCGCCTCTTCGACGGGGTTCAGGTCTTCCCTCTGAATATTTTCTATCAGGGCGATCTGGAGTGCCTCGGAGTCTGAGACATCCTTGATTACGACCGGAACCTGCCTAAGGCCCGCCTTGACTGCCGCCCTGAGCCTACGCTCCCCCGCAATCAGCTCGTACCCGTCTTCGCCCTCACGGACGATCAGGGGTTGTATGATCCCCTTTTCTTTGATCGACGCCGAGAGCTCCATGATCTTATCGTCATCGAAATCCCTTCTCGGTTGATATCTATTTGGGGCGATCTCATTTACGTTGATGGAGAAAAAATCCCTCTTACCTCCCCCCTTTTGTGGGTCGGCGTCGGGGATCAGGGCTGACAGCCCTTTTCCGAGGGCCTTCCTCTTTGCCATTCTATTCCTCCCTCTCTATGATCTCCTGTGCGAGTTCCAGATAGCTACTTGCCCCCTTGGAATTTATGTCGTAGAGGATAATGGGGAGACCGAAGCTCGAGCATTCAGAAAGACGAACATTTCTGGGGATTACGGCTTTGAAGACCTGGTCTTTAAAGTGTTGGGTTACCTCTTCGAGGACCTGGTGGGAGAGGTTGTTTCTCGCGTCGAACATGGTAAGGAGGATCCCCTCTATAAATAGTTTCTTGTTCAGACTCCTTTTGATGATATTTATCGTGTTTAGAAGCTGCCCCAATCCCTCCATGGCGAAATATTCACACTGAAGAGGGATTAGGACGCTGTGAGAAGCCGTCAAGGCGTTGACCGTCAATAGCCCGAGGGATGGGGGGCAGTCTATCAGTATATAGTCGAAGAGGTTGAGGATCTCCTCGACGGCGCTTTTTAGTTTGATCTCCCTGGCAATCGCCCCAACCAGCTCGATCTCCGCACCTATGAGGTCGGTATTGGATGGGGCGAGGGATAGGTATGGGAGCTCCTTTTTTGGCTTTATAATTATGCTGGGAAGCGGTATCTCTTCTATGATAACGTGATAGATGTTGCTGTTGATACTGTCTTTATCCACACCGAGGCCGCTTCCGGTGTTGGCCTGGGGGTCGATATCGATTACGAGGGTCTTTTTTTCGGCGGCGGCGAGAGAAGATGATAGGTTGACCGCCGTGGTGGTCTTACCGACACCCCCTTTTTGATTTGCTATACATATGACTTTTGCCATTATCAAGAAACTCTAAAAGACCCTAAACCGCTTAAATATAGCATAAAGTCTGTGCCACTTAAAGTATAAAATGATGTGATTTTTGAGATGACCTAATATTTTTGCCCCAAAGACCACACGATCTCGGGGAAGGGACATGTTTCACGTGAAACACAATAAGATATCGAAAATAGACAACCCCTTAATGTTTCACGTGAAACATCGAGGTATAAAAGATCATTTCCCGATACAGAATCGCGAAAAGATGACATCGAGAACATCGTCGGCGGTAACTTCCCCCGTAACCTCGCCGAGACAGAATAGGGCGCCGCGCATATCCACGGCGATCAGCTCCGGCGGGACGCCGTTTTTACCGCCCTTTATCACCTCATCGAGATAATCATCCGCCCGCTTCATCGCCTCATAGTGGCGGACGTTGTTGATTATCACCTCATCTGCAACGGAACCGCCGCCATATTTCACGGCCTCTTTAATCTGCTCTTTTAGGCCGTCTATCCCGATATTCAAAAGCGCCGACGTCACAGCCGTCGGATAACCCATCTTGGGAGGTTCATATGAATCCTTTTCTTCTTTTAAAAGATCGATCTTGTTGAATACCACAACCATCCCCACATCCCCCATCTCCTCGATAATCCTCTCTTCCTTGTCTGTGATTTCGCTGGTGACATCCACTACCATGATAATCAGGTCGGCCCTGCCCGCCGCCTCAAGAGCCCTTTTGACACCCTCCCTCTCGGCCGATGAGCTTGTTTCAGCTAGCCCACAGGTGTCAACGAGCTTTACCGGTATCCCCCCGATGTTTGTGAAGTCGGTGACGGTGTCCCTCGTTGTGCCCGGCTCCGGGGTCACGATGGCGCGGTCGAATTCCAAAAGGAGGTTCATAAGGCTCGACTTCCCCACATTGGGGCGCCCGATGATGACGACGCTTGCCCCCCCACGATATATCCTTCCCTCTCGATAAGTGGACAGAAGCGTCGCAATCTTATCTCTGATAAGCCCAACCTCACGTATCACCTCGTTATTGGAGATGGTATCCAAGTCCTCTTCAGGAAAGTCTATGGATGTCTCCACCTCTGCCAGAAGATCGACCAGCGATTTTCTCATCTCAAATATCTCACGGGAAAGCCTCCCCTGAAGCTGTTTTGCGGAAATTATGAGGCCATCTCTACTCATCGAAGAGATGAGGTCAACGACGGCTTCGGCCTGGGCGAGGTCGAGCTTTCCGTTCATGAATGCCCTCCTCGTGAACTCGCCCCTTCCCGCAACCCTTGCACCCAAAGAGACGGCCCCTATCACAAGGGTCTCCAGAAGGAGTGGCCCGCCGTGACAGTGGAGTTCGACGATGTCTTCTCCCGTGTAAGAGTGCGGGGACTTCATATAAACGAAAAGCCCCTGGTCGATGGAATCTCCCTCGGGGCCTATCATTTGGCCGAAATACATTTTATGCGAGACTATTTTTTCTGGAGTGCTGAAAAATGAAAAGAGGCGCCTTCCTATCGAAAGCGCACCCTTGCCGGACAGCCTTACGACCCCTATGCCGCCCTCACCCGGCGGGGTCGCAACGGCAACTATCGTATCATAATGAAGCTCGTGTTCCATGTCATATCGTACTTTCCCCTACCGATCCGCCTCTTTCTTGAGTCAAGGATTTCTTAAATACAATGGATGATTGAAAGTTAAAAAAGAATTACCCTTTATAAGAAGTGAATTAAGGCCTGATACTTCCCTGCCCCCAATCTTAAACTACGGGCAGATTAGGTCTTTCGCTCACTCAAATCTATCTACTGCTGCCTCTTGGCGGGGTAGACGATCACCTTCCTCCTCTCCCCCTCACCTCGGCTCTCAGTCCTCAGCTCACGGTCGGGTTTGAGCGCAAGATGAAAGAGCCTCCGCTCGCCGGACACCATGGGCTGTGCGGCAACGGGCTTTCCCAGTCTCTTTACCTTCCTTCCTATCTCTATCGCCATGCTCTTTATCTGCGCCTCCCGGCGACCCCTGTAACCCTCGCTGTCGAGGATGACCCTTATGTCTCTGTCATAATTGCGATGGACATACCTATTGACTACATACTGGAGTGCGTCTAGGGTCTGTCCCCTCCTGCCTATGACCAGACCCTCAGAATCCCCTTTTATATTCAGGATTATGCCATCTGGAGTTTCCTTTCCGGTAACGTCTGCATTAAGGCCCATCTTCTCGATGATTTTGGAGAGAAATTCTTCGGCCTCCCTGACGGCCGATACCGAACTCTTCTCCCATGCCCTGATGGCCACCTTTTTCTTCTGAAAAAGCCCAAATACGCCTCCCGCGCCGGAATCGATGACCCTGTATTCCATATTGATCCTCTCGACGCCCAACTTCTCCGAAGCGGCCTTTAGGGTATCCTCCAGATCCTTCCCTTCAACGATTATTCCTTTTTCTTCAATGGGATCCATGACATTATCTCAATCCTTTTTTATCTTGTTCAAATAAATCTGCTGGGCTATTGACAACAAGTTACTTACGAAGAAGTAAAGAACCAGTCCCGATGGGAGATTCAGAAAGATCACGGTGAAAACCACCGGCATCAACATCATCATCTTCTGCTGTGTCGGATCGGCGCTGGTGGGAGTCATCTTCTGCTGGAGGAAGTAGGACAACCCCATCACTATAGGTGTTACATAGTATGGATCCATCTCCGAGAGATCCTGAATCCAGAAACAGAATGGGGATTGTCTGAGTTCAATAGCCACAAAGAGCGCCTTGTAAAGCGCAATAAATATCGGAAGCTGAAGCACCAGCGGGAGACACCCCCCGAGGGGATTTATCTTGTGTGACTGATATAGGCGCATGACCTCCTGGTTCATCTTCTCCTTGTCACCCTTGTATTTCTCGCGTATCTCCGTGATTAGTGGTTGGATCTTCTGCATATCCTTCATCGACTTCATCGATTTATAGGTAATGGGATAAAGGATGAGCCTCACAACCACAGTAATGAGGATTATTGCGACACCGTAATTTTTAAAGACGGAAAAGAAGAGATTCAACAGCATTACAAGCGGAATCGAGAGGAATGCGAAGAAGCCGTAATCGATCGCGTCGCTTAGGGAATAACCCACCGCATCCATTGCGTGGGATTCCTTTGGGCCGAGGTAAAGCTCCATTTCCTCCTCAATGAATTCCCCAGCTGGGATTGTGAATTCCTCCACATGGTAGGTCCCTCTTATGAGATCTTCCTTCTCCCTGACCTCTTCAACCCCGTCTCCCTTCATACCCTCCACAACAAGGGCGTAGATGAAATACTTGGAATCGAAGCCGAACCACCCGATATTCCCCAATATCTCTTTTTCCTCGTTGGGCTTTATCTTTGTAGCCGCACTCTTCTCCAATTTACCTTCGGCCAAGACGAGATAACTCTTCAGATATTGGTAGCGTCTGAAGAGGGCGAACGATTTTTTCTTCTTCGCAACTTCTAAAAACTCAAAGAGTGAGACGCTCATCTCACCATCGACTTTTGTGTCTGAGAGGTTAGTAACCCTTACATCAAGCCCAACACCATAGTTATCGGGATTGAAGGTGTAGATTTTTTCCACCCTGAAATTATCCCCCTCCCAGTAAAGTGTCAGAGAATCCTCCCCCTCTAAAACGATGTGGTCGGCGTCATTATCGACCCGATATATCAGATCCTCCTCAAAGCTTCCCATGTTGGTGTCGAAGGCTATTTTTGGTGACAACTCCTCAACCCCGTCCGAGACGATATTCACCGGCGGCGAATCCTCCTCGATGGTCTCCTTGAAATCCTTTAGGTAAAAAGCCGATATCCTCCCCCCACCCGTCGTTATCATCACCCGATAAAGCGGAGTCTCGACCTCTATTACCTTCTCTTCCCCCCCGCCCGTAGTAATCGGTTTCGGCAGGGGCTTTTTTACCGGTTGTGGTTCTTCCTTTTCTCCAACCGCAACCTCCTCCGGGGTTGTCTCTTCCGTCACCACATCTTCGGTTGGTGGAATTGGCTCCTTAGGCTTTGCAAAAAACAGCTGCCACATAAGAAGGACCAAAAAAGAAAGGGCTATGGCCAGGACGGTCCTTTTTTCCATTTAATCAGCCTCCAATTTCATTACGATATATAAGTTTCATTCCCTTCGAGTGTGTTATAAACCTAACTCTGTCTTCCAAGCGCCTCTCAATCCTCTTTTTTAAATCGCTCGCCAAGATCTTTATTTAGTCTCTGAGTGAGTTTGAGGATATCATTCTCAAAAGGTACAAACGAGAGGAGCTTGGGCGTTTTTATGACAATTATCATTATATCTGTAGAGGGTGGGAAGGCCTTTTTGTTTAACCGAAAAACCTCCCTGACGAGCCTCTTTATCCTGTTCCTTGTGTGTGCTTTGCCGATTCGCTTCCCAACACTGATACCCAATCGGCAAAAATTCAGCTCGTTGGGGTGTGCAACTATTACGAAATCGCCTCCGGATACCCTCGTCCCTCCCCTTTTGAGTCTTAAAAAGTCCCTCCTTTTTCTTATCCTCTCTTCCTTAGATAAACCTTCGGAGGATGCAAAGACGGGGACATTCTTATCGTTATCGATATATGGCTCCATCGGCCTCTATATGTCTTTTCTATGGAAAGTTCGGAAGCTGACATTACCCTTTCTTTGAAATCATAGTTGCAAAATTCGACCGTCTCTTTCTGAAAAAGGAAAAGTCTTTTGATCTTACAGGATAAAAAACAAACCGTTGTGGCTTTTATCTAAATGTGAGAGAAATGATCATGGAGATTTACGGACAATCGAGCTATCACTATATTTATTTTGAAGATTTATGTTGAAGACATCTTTTCCAATAAATAGCCATAGACATCTTTACCATTTTCCTTTATCTCAACTCTATCTCAGCTTCATCTTAAAAATAGATATAAGGAAAGACCACGTCCGCATCATGTATCCTGTAAAGGAGATACTATCCCATAAACTATGCGGATAGCTTTTTTCTCCCCTTTAGCCTTCTCCTTCGGATGATGTTTTTCCCGCCGGGCGAACTCATCCTCTTCAAAAAGCCGTGGTTTCTCTTCCTCCTCCTGTTACTTGGTTGAAAGGTCCTCTTCATTTGCTATCACCTTTATGAAATTTTCGATTATCCTATTTTTTATATGTCCAAAGTTAAGCTATATATACTTTACTTTACTTTACTTGTTCGGAGATTTTTTCCCGAATCCATCTCCTAAATTTATCCCGAACTCAATATATTAAAGATAAATTTTTAATACAATCTTGGAGTAAATCACAATTATAGCATTTTGTCAAGATTTTTACACTTTATGTCAATGAAAATTATTGACAATAGATTTTCGCCATGATACTAATATTTTTAACATTATACAAATAGTGGGGCTGTAGCTCAGCTGGGAGAGCGCATGACTGGCAGTCATGAGGTCGACGGTTCGATCCCGTTCAGCTCCACCAAAGATTTTTCGGGGTTACGAGTTTTCGTAACCCCTTTTTCAGTGATAAGAAAAATTTATGGTTTTATCAGTCCGTCATCAATATATCCTTTTCAGGCAACATCACACATAAAACAGCCGGTGATTTTTTGCCGGTTCTCTTTATCCCATCCAGTCAAAATGAGTCTTTTCAAGGATATTACTTGTATATAACCGGGAAATATCTTATAAGAGGGAAGGTATTTTTTTTGGCATATATATCAAAGAGGTTTTAAGATGAATAAAGACATCATACCCGAAAACCAAAACAAGGATAACATAATCGATCTCGCCGCCCGCTATGTATGCCCGGGACGTGTCGATACATTTAAGATGTTGGGGACGGTTCCCGTGATGGGGCGCCGCGAGGGTAATTACTTCTGGGATATCGACGGGAGAAAGCTGTTTGATGTCCACATAAACGGCGGGACATATAACCTCGGACACCGAAATCCCGAGATACTCTCGACACTCCGCGAGGCGATAGAGTACTACGACATCGGAAACCACCACTTCGTCAGCGTCGCCCGAACGCGTCTCGCCGAGACCCTGATCCGTCTCGTCCCCGGAAGTCCGGGTTACTGCGTTTTTACGCCGGGGGGCGCCGAGGCGATCGACGTTACGATCCGAACCGCAAGGAAAGCGACGGGCCGAAGAAAAATAGTGGCCTTTGCTGAAGCATATCATGGGCACGGGAGTCTGGGGCTGAGGGCGGGTGGATATGCCAAGCTCGCCCGATATTTTTTGTCCGAGCGTCCCAAGGGTGAATTTGTCCTCGTGCCGTTTAATGATAAAGAAAAAATGGAAGACGCCCTGAAGGGGGGCGATATCGCGGCGGTTCTATCCGAGATGATACCGGCAACGAGCGGTTTTTTGATGCCTTCGAAAGACTACTTTCCCGCTGTGAAAAAAATGTGCGAGAAACACGGCTCGCTCTTTATCGCGGACGAAGTCCAAACCGGTTTGGGGCGCACCGGACAATTCTGGGCGTGCCAAGGATACGGCGTAGAGCCGGATATGCTCATTACCGGAAAGGGACTTTCGGGTGGAGTATATCCGATCGCCGCGGCGGTGTTATCAAAAGACGTCGCCGAATGGCTGAAGGAGGAAGGCTGGGGATATTCTTCAACCTTCGGCGGCTCCGAGCTAGGGTGCGTCATCGCACACAAGGTCCTCGAGATCACCGAGAGGCCGGGGGTACTTGAGAATGTGCGCGCTATGTCAGAGTTTCTAAAAGAGAAACTCTCTGAGGTGCAGAAGAGACATCCTTTTCTTATCGAGGTGAGACAAAACGGCCTTATTATAGGGCTTCGCTTCGACAATCCGCATGGGGGCCTGATGGTAGCGGCGTGCTGTTACGAATCGGGCCTGTGGGCCTTTCCCGCTGGGTTTGAGAGGTCGGTATTGCAGTTCAAGCCGAATATCCTGGTGGATAAACCCGCATGTGAGGAGGCGCTGTCGCTACTTGAGGGTGCTATTTCGCTGTGTGAAGAGAGGTTCCTACAGAAAAAGTGATGAAGGATATACTGACAGACTTCGAATCGCATCTCGACCTGTTCAATCCCGAGGGTGGGCCTCACGGCTGCAGCGTCCTTGACTATGGGGAGCTTACCGTCGTGCTTCTGCTTTCGACACTGCCTAAAAAGGCGATAAAGAGGATCTCAGGCTTTGCCACCGAAGATGAGGCGCTCGAATATAAGAAATCGATCGAGAGATATATAAAACTACTTGGGGACCGCGGCATAAAGGCGATTCAAACCGATGTCTTTAATATCAAGGCGAAGACGAACGTTGTCTATCTCGTTCAGCCGCTCGTGGATAAAAAACGGATTGGAAACTCGCTTTTAAAAACCGCGGGTAAAGATGAACTAAAGGGGGCGATTGAAAAGATACTCGACTGCATCGCCTCATCGCTTCGAGCGAACAAAAATGACCACGACGGTCTGGAGGTAGCGGCCGACGCCCAGATCTCAAACTGGTATTTCCCCGAGGACAATAAATCCCCGCTGCTCCTCGATATCGGGACACCCGTGATAAGGATAAACGGCGAGATCCGTGCAAACCCGGGCTTCATCTACCGCTCGTTCCCCCAGCCGATAAGATTTGTGCTGGAGCTGATCAAGATCGTCGAGGACTATTATCAGGATTACTTTGACCTACGCCTCAACATTACCGATATGCTCGGGAACTTCATCAAGGAAAAGGCGGCGCACAGGCTATCCGAGGGAGTCGAAATCGTAAACCAATGGTTTTCCAAACAACCTGAGAGCAAAGATGTGGCACCGATCAGCGTAAACGAAATCACGAAATACTACAAAAGCGACTCGGCCCTCCTCGACCTTTCCCTTCAGGCGAGAAGGGTCACGAGATTTATCAAGGTACGGCTTTTGCGCCAGCATTATGATTACATCCTTCCGGGAAAGATCGAGAGGAGATGATACGCTTTTCACAGAATTAATTTCGCCGAGTAATCAAAAGGCCCGGAAGACCGGGCTTTTTGGGTTTGTTTTTTGAAGATAATCTAGCAAGCTAGAGTCTACTGATTGATGTGTGCAAATTGTCCTCCGGTGTGCGATTTGAATCAGATCAAGTGATACTTGTTTACTTTATCGAGTGACAAACATTTTACCTTTTAGTAGAACTACTAAGTACAGCATCACTTTATACCAGCAGGGCGGAAAAAACCTTCATCGTCTAATCGATAAGGACGGAATACTCCATCATCGTCCAATCGATAAATCCCTTCTGCCAAACCTAATGTTCCACTAATATCTTCTTTTGAAAGCGGCGCTCCTGCTGCTTTTGCAGCTAGGGTTGCTGCTCCAGTCATAAATGTAAGGAAAGCGGTAGTGTCTTCATCCGATGTGATCGTTTTAAGCTGACCATCTTCCATTTCAACTTTGAACGTATGTTTAGCAAAAATTGTAACCGGCTTGATATCATATGCACGTTCATAATCTGGTAAAGTTATAATTGTAATACTAGGTTCATCAGTGTCTTCCCCTCCGTTTACCAATAGATAGATCTTTGGTGGATAAACACGAACTCCTTTCGGAGATTTAGATAGATCTGCCTTTTCAGTAACAAACGTTGCACAACCCGAAAAAACAACAATGACGATTATACCTAATAGAACTACTAATATTTTCTTCATTTTTTACCTCCTTTAGTTATTTATTAAAAGCATCTAATTGGTTTTTTTAACTTAGATAGAAGATAATCAAACGCTTCTTCTAATGGATGGCATACCCCACAATCCTCTGACTTACCAACCAAAATTCCAACTGCTTTATCATTATCATATAACAATCCTCCAGAATCCCCCTCGCTTGGAACTGGGGTGATTTTAAAGAGATTTTTTACTTGGTATTCACCCCTATGGTATCTTATAGGAATAGGAGTAAAACAAAATGAGTCAACTCTCACTTTTTTTATTTTTGATACGGGGAATGAAGAATTAAATGACATCCCTTCTTTAATTTTTTCTGAAGGCATAAAACGGCCGAGAGTTATCGACGACCTAGCTACTTGAAGCTCATTCTGAGGCATGGATTCATCATCAAATTGAGCCAAAGCTATATCGTAATCAATATACCCTCCTCCTTTAATCTCTGAATTACCAATTGTAGTGGCTGTGAAAGTGCCTGTTGCTTGTTTAAGATTTCTTATTTTGCGAGAAACCGGAGGTGATGAGGACATATCCCCTACAACGTGTGAACAAGTGATTAAATAAAATTCATTGGTATGTCCCTCTTTCTTGTTTTGAAAAACCATTGTAATGGTTCCCGACTTCCCCAATGCTTTTATTTGAACACCTGATTGGAAAGCAAACTTCAGGTTTTTCATTTCGACAACGTCTGTACGGAGTTTGAGTGAGTAGTCAATCTTACCTTCCTCCGTACGTGCATAAACAAAACGAGGTAACCTCTTTTTTGAAGGTATTTGTTTGACTTTTTGTCTGACATAGAAAACAACACTGAGCTGATCATCAACAGGGCTATCCTTGGTAAATTTTAATCCCATTCCAACGCCGATGACGTTTGGAAAATGCATATAATTCTTAATGCAAGCCTTGGAGGTCCTGATAAACATCTCACGGGTTTCATCTTCAGATTCCCGGGGCGATTTTTTTGACTTTGCCATAATATGTACCCCCATCGATGAACTTACATTAAATTTAAGCATACCAATCATGATACAAATATAGTTTTTTGTCAAGATAATTTTTAACTATTCTAAAACATACTATGGATATTTTACAACAACTTCCACAAACCCCCTCCAAAACCAACTCCCACAATTTATTTGACATGACCC
>CAZDOD010000016.1:0-24835 GCA_964506935.1 uncultured Thermodesulfobacteriota bacterium
TCCACTATCTTCGGGACCTTGTATGCCGCAAGCCTCTCCTTACAAAAAGCTTTGATGTCGTCTTCTGTTGTGGTCTCGCCCGGCTTCAATACCACGAATGCCTTGACCGTCTCCCCGCGGTAGGCGTCTGGGACGCCGATGACTGCCGCCTCCATGACCTTGGGATGCTCGTAGAGCACCTCGTCGATGTCCCTCGGGTAGATGTTGAAACCTCCGGCGATGATCATGTCCTTTTTCCTGTCGACGATATAGAAGTAGCCGTCTTCGTCAACATATCCGATGTCTCCGGTGTAGAGCCACCCGTCTCTCAGGGCGATCTTCGTCTCGTCGGGCTTGTTCCAGTATCCCTTCATGACCTGTGGCCCCTTGATGATTACTTCGCCGGGCTCTCCGGTGGGCATCTCTTTTTTCCCGTCCTCGATGTCGACAATCTTTGCGAGGGTGTCCGACACCGGTACCCCGATGCTTCCGGTCTTCCTCAGGCCGAAGATGGGATTTGTGTGCGTAACGGGGGAGGTCTCGGAAAGCCCGTAGCCCTCCATTATCCTCCCGCCGGTGAGACCCTCGAACTTGTCCATGACCTCGACCGGGAGCGGGGCGGAGCCGCTGTTCATTATCTCTATCGACTTGAAGTCATATTTTGCCGAGTCGGGGTGGTTGAGGATCGCCGTGTATAGCGTCGGGACGCCGGGAAACAGGTTGGGCTTGTGATCCTTGATGGCGCTTAGCATCATATCGATGTCAAATCGCGGGATGAGAACCATCTTCAATGCGAGCCTTATCGAGAGATTCATGCACACCGTCATCCCGAAGGAGTGAAAGAACGGGATAACGCAGAGTGTCGTCTGAACACCCTTCGATGCCTCGAACCATGGGTTCCACCAGCAGCACTGTTCGACGTTTGCGACGAGGTTCCTGTGGGTCAGCATCACCCCCTTGGCGACGCCTGTCGTCCCGCCCGTGTACTGGAACGAGGCGATATCGTCGGGGTCTATCTCGGCCTTCGGCTCCTCCTTCGAGTATTTCTCAATGAGGTCGTGGTAGATATGGACGGGGACGCCCTTCGGATCGAAGTCCCCGAACGGGACGACAATGATGTTCTTGATTTTCGTCTTGTCCTTTACGGAAAGGACGTTGTCGTAAAATAGCGACAGGGTGACAACGGTCTCGGCACCCGAGTCGTTGAACTGATGCTCCAACTCCCTCGGCGTGTACATCGGATTTGTGGGGACGACAAAGGCCCCTGCTTTGAGGATGCCGTAGTAACAGACCACGAAGGCGGGGGAGTTTGGGAGTATTATCGCGACCCTGTCCTTTGGTTTTATCCCGATCTCGATTAAAGCGTGGGAGAATGAATTCACGGCCTCGTTCAACGCTTTATATGTAAGCTCGTTTCCGAAAAGCGAGGTTGCGATGACATCCGGAAAATCCCGGGCCGACCTTACGAGATTTTCGGTCAGGGGGGCATCGGGATAATCGATCGCCTCGGGGACCCCCTCTTGATAGTGCTTCAGCCATACTTTTTTCATTATTCCCTCCTGATATCTTGTATTAGTTGGATATTGTATATATTAGTGCCATTAGGTTTCTACTGATCTTCGATTTCATAATTTTATTGACGAATCAGATCATCATAGTGACAAAGGCAATTTATAAGTTGAAAACGATTTCCCTTTTCTGCTATAGTGTCCGAAATCGGTGGGGCAAAGGAAATCTTTATAAAACATGATGAACCCGAATATCCCGAAGCCCCCTTTTGATTGCAATAAAAGGAGGTATTTAATATGTCTGAACGTGTAGCAAGGGTAAGCGAGGTCATCTGCGGCTCAACGATAAGTTTCGATGACGCCATAAAAAAGGGTTTTTTGAGGGCGTCTAAAACCTTACGCAACATCGTGGGACTCAAGATCAAAGAGTTTCGTGTCCATATCGATAACAACGAGATAGAGGAATACAGGGTCAACATGGAAATTGTATTCCTTCTGGATGAATAGTCAAATATCAAGTGATTTGGGCCTAAAGCAGGGACACGGCATATTGTGTCCCTGCCCTTGTTTATACCCTACATCCACTGCGAGGGCTCGATGAGGCCCCCGAAGATAAGCCAGTAGATTATGTAGGCGATTGTGACTACAAGTCCCGCCATACACATGAAGAGCCCGAGCCGCTGTTTTTTCGCATCCCTTTTTCCGAAGAGAGTTGCGATGGCGAAGATGACGATAATTGCTATGAAGTATATCAGGACTTCGGGCGCCGTCTGGGATTCGAGGGCTGCGGAGCCGGCGTAAAATCCGAATAAGATTGAGGCGATGATGAGGAGCGAGAGCTCCCCTGCGCCCGTCTTTTGTTTCTTTTTGTCTTTCGCCTTTAGCTCTACGAGGAAAAGCACTCCCAAAATCCCATAGAATCCGACATCGGTGATCCAGTGGCCGAGGAGTTCATCATAAAAATATATCAGGTCTGCAAAACCCTGGCCTACGGTCTCGCCCGAAAGCATGTTGTGGATGGCATTTGCTGAAAAGTGTATGCCATGCCCCTCGAAGAAGGCGGCGCCCAAGAGGATCAAAGGGAGGAGGACAGACGTCCCCATTCCCCCCGCTTCGGACGAGACCTCCTTAGTGATAAAGAAAAACATGACGGCCAAAAATGGCACCCAGATGAGGATGTCCAAGAAATCGTTCGGGCAGAGCCCCCCACAGACGACCTTAAAGCCGAAGACGAAGACCGGCGCTATCTTGATCAGGACTGCGCCGACCGAAAAGATAAACAACAAAATCGTAAGTCTCTTCATATAATTATCCTTAAAAATATTAAAAACTTATAAATTCATCTCCACTTGAAGTGTCCGTTTTTTATCTATTTTCAATATTTAGATTATTCAAAATGATGTCCCTTGAGATTTTACGATTCTACCCGGATTGCAATGTAAAATCAAGGTCTAACGTGTGAGGGCAAAAATCTCGATTTAAAAACTACTTCCCCTTCACTATACGGGCGGCCTTTTCGGGAAAGTTCGTTATAATCCCGTTAACACCGATATCTATCATGGCCCTCATATCGGCCTCGTCGTCGACCGTCCAGACATTGATGAAGAGTCCCGCTTTCTTCGCCGCCGTTATTGTCTCTTTTGTGACGAGGGTATACTCGGGGTGGATGGCGTCGGCCTTTGCGTTTTTCGCCGGGGTTATCTCGTCGATGAGGCCGCCGTGATAAAGAACGGCGGTGAATATCTTGGGCTCAAGCTCCTTGATCTTCCTTAATGCGAAGTGGTCAAACGAGCAGATGATGACTTTATCGAGGATATCGTATTGCTTCACTATCGAAATGACCTTTTCTTCTATATCGGGATAGTGGAGGGGGCCATTTTTTATCTCGATGTTGAGTGACGGGACCTTACCTTTCGTAAGCTCTATGAATTCCTCTAATGTCAAAATCCTTTCCCCCCCGAAGGCCTCGCCCATCCACGAGCCGAAGTCGAGCTCTTTTAGCTCCGAGAGGGTGTGATCGAAGACCCTCCCCTTGCCGTTGCTGGTGTTATCGACCTTCTGGTCGTGAATGACGACGAGCCTCCCATCTTTTGTCATGTTTACATCGGTCTCGATCATTCCTATGTCGTACTGCATGGCCGAGACAAATGCTGAGCGGGTGTTCTGGGGCTTGGCGAGTGGGTCTCCCCTGTGGGCGATCACGATCGGGCCGCCCTCCAATATGTCTTTTATCATTTTCATCTCCATCTCAAAAGACGTCTAAAGATATGAATGCAGTCCTGATATAATGAAGTTGACCCCCAAAAAGGTAAAGAGCACGGCGGCAAAGCCTACGATCGAGAATATTGCAGTTTTTCTCCCCCGCCATCCATTTATGAGCCTCATGTGAAGAAAGGCGGCGTAGATTATCCATGTGATCAACGACCACGTCTCCTTCGGGTCCCAAGACCAGTATGAGCCCCATGCGTAGTGTGCCCACGCAGACCCCGTGATGATCCCGATCGTCAAAAGCGGCATCCCGACGAGAATCCCGCGATATGTGAGCTCGTCGAGTGTATCTTTCGGGGGGAGGATTTCCGGTTTTTTGGCCGATTTTTTGACCGATCCCTTCCCCTTGTCTTTTTTGACTATATATAAAATCGAGACCACAAATGAGAAGGCGAATATGGCGTATGACAGAAAGCATGTCATCACGTGGACGGTAAGCCAGTTACTCTGGAGCGCCGGTATGAGGGGCTTTATCCCCCTGTCTATATCCGGGGAGAGCGAGGCGTAGGCCAAGGTGAGGAGGATCGGGGGCGTCATAAAGGCGCCGAGGAATTTGAGGCGTCCCCAGAAGCGAAACAGGATATATATAATTGCGAGGACAAACGAAAAGAAGATCAGCGACTCGTAAAAATTCGTAAGCGGGATGTGCCCCCACCCCATGCGGTATGACTCGATCCACCTGATTACTATCGCGCCCCCCTGAGAGATGGAGGCGACGATCAAGATTACGTCTCCGATTGTGTTGAGGACATCCTTTTTGGCAATATAATAGAGAATAAAGGCGAGAAATGATAGTCCGTAGGCGAAGGTTATGTAGCTCAAGATCTCCGAACTCAGCATAAAAACCCCCTCATCTTTTCCGTAAATCTCCGAAACCTGTCATCGAAGTTGGACTTTATCCTCCCCGGTGCGCCGAAAAGCCTTATCGATGTCCCCTTTCCGGCTTTTTTAATCTCCACCTTGAAGCTCCCCATAGACTACGCAATGGGAAACAAAAAACCGATACATATGAGTACAAATCCCGTCCATACGAATGGGAGCCCCGGCTCTTTTACGACCGATATTCCGGAGTAGGGGGCCTGGTAGTATTCTCTCAAGATAAATCTGAAATTGTTTTCGTCTTCGTCATCGGAATCGGGCGGGTTTACAAATGTCCACAGGCCGTATTCTTTATCGCCCTCGACCACGAAGAGGTGGACGGCGGGCCCCATGTCTCTAAAATCGGGGGAGTAGTCGACGACCACAAAAAGAAGATCCAAATCTTCCAAGACCACGGGGATTTTCGGGTAGGCGTCGTTTATCGAGACCGAATTTCCCGATCTGTCGATGACCTCGACGACGGCCCTGTCAAATGCCATCCCGAAGGTCGACTGGTAGAACCTGATGCCGCGAAATTCGGCGGGGTGGTTGACGGTTATTACGGCGTCGGTTTCTCCGCTGTCGTCGATAAATACTAGGTCGCTTCGGTATTCCTTTGGGGTCCCGTCCTCGTAGCGGGAGAGGGTGAATTTTTTTAACCCGAGCTCGAAATCGAGGAGATATCTTATGTCCCTTGAGATGACGACATCGGAGACCCCCCCCTCGACGATAAACATATCTCCCGAAAACCCGAAGATGAAAGAGAATATCCCCCCAAGAATTATAAGTAGGATGCTTACGTGAACCACGACCGCCCCGACGTTCAGGATCGGATGGGGCCTTGATGTGATTGTCACGTGATTTTTATCCTCTTCGATACTTAATTGATGAAGCGGGCGTCGAAGGGCCCTCTTTGATATCGAGGCGGCTTCGGCCATTTCCAGCTTTGATCCGATCTCGTTGGAGAATGGGTAGTTTTTCCTTTTCGGACCTTTACGGAAGGCCTCCCTTATCCGCTTTGGGGCGAACTTTAATGTGCACAGGACGATATTGGTGACGAGCAGCATAAGAAAGGCGTTGAAGTAGAGGCTGTGGTATATATCGGTTATCGATAGTGTGGAGAGGATGTTATATAGGGTGTGGCCGTATTTGCTAATATAGATCTCTTCCCTCAGGTTTTGCCCGACGAGGGTCCCGACCGCAGAGATCAAGACGATGACGATGAGGATGACAATGGTGAACCTAACCGAAGATATGTAGTCGATGGTTTCTTTTACTACTCTTGAGGTTCTTTGGGACATAGATAAAAAAAGGCCCTTTATTTATCGGGGATGTGACATGAATCGCAGGTGATCAGTACCTCGATGTTTCCCTTTTTGATCTCTTCGGTGTGGCACCCGATGCACAGTCTGTGGAAGGATTGGATGTAGCTTGGGGTGCCGTCTTCGGATTCGGTGGATTTATGGCATTCTGAGCATTTTCCCGGCGTTGTGTCTTTTACGGCCTTGTGGTGGCAGTCCCAGCAGGTGGCTTTGACATCGCCGGTATTTCCGTGGTCGATGTGGGTGAAGGTTACGGACCCGGAGCCCATGTCATAATCTTTGAGGGTTATAACGTCCGGGCCTTTATCGTAGTTTTCCTGGGCCCACAGGACAAAGAGCCCAGGCATAGCGGCAAGTGAAAATAGCAATAAAAGGGTAATCGTCTTTCGGACACATCCGGCCGCCCTAGTTACCGAATGGGCTTCTCCCTCCTTTCGGCTCCTTTCCCCGCAAGGCCCTTTAGATACCCTTTTTTCCCGTGTCAAATACTTTTCCCTTAAATGAAGTCCTTGTTGTCTTCTTTTATCTTTTTTCTCATATCCTCACGGGCCTTTTCGAGCCTCTTACTTATGCCCTCGTCACTATTGGCCAATATCTCGGCGGCGAGGAATGCGGCGTTTTTCGCCCCGGCCTCGCCGATCCCGACCGTGGCAACCGGGACGCCCGGAGGCATCTGGACTGTCGCAAGCAGCGAGTCTATACCCTTCAGGTCGGAGGACGCAAGCGGCACACCGATCACCGGGAGTGTCGTGTGTGATGCGATGACGCCGGCTAGATGTGCGGCGTAACCGGCCCCGGCGATGATGACACTGACCCCCGCCGCTTCCGATTCTCTCACCAAGTCCAGGACGATCTCCGGAGTGCGGTGTGCGGAGGCGATACGCATCATCGACGCTATCCCTAGGGAGTCGAGGGTCTCCTTTGTGTGGCGCATCACGGGAAGGTCTGACCTGCTCCCCATTATTATTAGGACCTTTACCTCAGACATATTTAAGGCCTCTGTTATCTCTTTTATCTTCCTTCAGATTCAATATCTTATCGAAAGAGTTCAAAGAATATGGAGCGCCCCCCTCTCCTGCTGAAAAGGCAGCGCTTCCCTTCACCCTCCCACCGCTATGAGAACCTTCAGATTCTTTATCAAGAGAGATTAGTGTCTAAAGTGACGGTTTCCGGTAAATACCATGGCGATATCGTGCTTATCGGCTGTCTTTATCGCCTCATCGTCTTTTACGCTTCCGCCCGGCTGTACTATCGCGCGTATCCCGGCCTCGGCCGCCGCCTCGATCCCGTCGGGCTGGGGGAAGAATGCATCGGAAGCCATGACCGAACCTTCCGTGGGGATCTGTGCCTTCATCTTGGCGATCTTTACCGAATCGACCCTGCTCATCTGTCCCGCCCCTACGCCGACAAGCTGCTTTTCGGTGGCGTAGACTATGGCGTTCGATTTGATGTGTTTTGACACCTTCCATGCAAATTCGAGGGCCTTCCACTCGCTTTCTGTGGGGGCGCGCTTGGTTACGACCTTGGCACCCCTTATGCCCATGTCAATGTTGTCCCAGTCCTGAACGAGGAGCCCGCCGTGGACCCTGCGGAGGTTGAACTCTTCATCATCCCCTGGTTTGGTGTGGGGCACCACCAAAAGTCTCAGGTTCTCCTTTGATCCCAGGATATCCCTTGCCGCCTTTGAGAATCCGGGGGCGACGATGACCTCTAGGAATGTTTCGGCAAGCGCCTCGGCCGTCTCATGATCGACCTCTCGGTTTAGAGCGACTATTCCGCCGAAGGCCGATACGGGGTCTGTCTCCCTCGCATTTTTATAGGTCTCGACAAGCGATTTTCCGCCGACCGCAACGCCACAGGGATTTGCGTGCTTTATGATAACCGCCGCCGGCTCGTCAAACTCTCTCACTACATCCATCGCGGCGTCGGTGTCCATGATGTTGTTGTATGACAGCTCTTTCCCCTGAAGCTGTTGGGCAGACGCTATTGTAGCGGGGTAGGTCTTTCTATCCCGATAGAATGCCGCCTTTTGGAATGGATTTTCGCCGTAACGGAGTCCCTGAACCTTGACAAACTGAAGCGTGAGGCTTTCGGGAAAGCGCTCCCGCCCCTCTTCTGTAAGGGAGGTGAGGTGGTTCGAGATGGCGCCGTCGTAGGCGGCGGTGCGTATAAAGACCTTCTTTGCGAGCTCGAAGTTCGTCTCTTCCGAGACCCGGCCCTTGTCCTTTATCTCGGAGATGATCTTTTCGTAATCCGAGGGATCGGTGACCACGGTGACATATTTGTAATTCTTTGAGGCCGCCCTTAACATCGTTGGGCCGCCGATATCGATGTTTTCGATCGCATCTTCAAGAGTCACATTGGGTTTTGCAACGGTTTCTTCAAATGGATACAGGTTGACGACAACCATATCTATCAGGGTAATGCCGTGTTCGGCTACCTTATCCATATGGCCCTTGTTGTCCCTTATGGCAAGGAGCCCGCCGTGGACTTTCGGATGGAGGGTCTTCAGCCTTCCGTCCATCATCTCCGGGAATCCCGTGTAATCCGATATATCGGTGACATCGAGGCCTCCTTCGGAAAGGAGCTTTCTGGTGCCGCCCGTGGAGATAAACTTTACGCCAAGTTTACTCAATTCCTTCGCAAATTCAAGAATTCCGGTCTTGTCCGATACACTGATCAGCGCAGTCTTAATTTCTCCCATTAGCAATTCTCCTTTTTGTCTCTAAAATAGATAATTATCCTCTATTGTTTCAAATTAGGGGGGTTTAACTGACATGATTTAACCTGTCAGTACTGTTTATTTTTTACACCGAAAAAGAGGTTTTGTCTATAGCAAAAAATTGGTTTTTTTTGGTATAGACGTGATTGGGAATTATGGTTTAATCTATGTCCCTAAATTGCATGCCGATTTAGACATCTTATTGTTGTCTTGTAGGTTTGTACCTAACTACCCAAACAATCTTTATATCAGTTTTTTCCGGAAAAATCAAGGGGCGATTTAAAAATCGTTGAACTTTTTATTTTCGAGCCGCGCCCTGGGATGGGGGGTTGTTTGATCTTTTATGGTCTGCCATTAGGGTACGGTAAGGATTGCTTCGTCGCTTGTGCTCCTCGCAATGACGGTGTAATGTGTCCATGTTGTCATTACGAAAAACCGTAGGGGCACGGCATGCCGTGTCCCTACATAGATTTTATGAATGTCATTACAAGCTCTAGGCCCGGAAAATCTGGGGATGGACGATAGATTATTTCGATGTCCTGATCATCATCCTCAGTATAATCGTACCGAGCACAAGGATCATCAAGATGATCGCCCCCCATATTATCCACGGGTATTTTTCTGTGAATGGGGTATCGTCTTTCGGGGGGACGTAGTCGGGGTTTTCGGTAACCTCCGCGAGATGCCACGGGGCAAGGGATTCCGGGTCGAGGTAGTAAAACAGCTCCTCGATATCGTAGGAGGGATCTTTTGCCTTCGGGTTTCCGAAGTAGAGGCAGTATCTCTCATTTGACTCGGCCCGAAACGTGATTTTTTTCGGAATCCCCAAGACGTCTATGTTCGAGACGTGCAGGGGGGGGTCGTCCTTGTCCTCGATGATTATCTTGAGGAAGCGGCCCCTCACCTCGGGATAGGAGACGACGGTGTCCGCGCCGGCATAGTCGGGCATCGTGATGTTGTAGATGAAACCCGCCCCCGCCTCTCGGTATTCTTCATCTTTGTCGACGTTGCTCCACAGGATTAAGACCTTCCTCTTGAAATTCATCTCCTTTATACCGAGCACGATCCTCGATGACGGGATGTTCCTGTAGGTGAGGTCGAGCTTTATCTCCGTGGTTTTTTTGTTGCTGTCTTGGGTGGGGCCCTCGATATCTTGAGGGATGATCCTGTATTCCCCAGGGACATCTTCAATGATATACACCTCTCCGCCGACGTTTGACAGCGGCTCATCGCCGTTGTCCCAGATTGTGACCCTCAGATATCGATAGTCGCAAACCGGGTATGAAAGCTCGAGGCTTTCGATTTCGTGGTCGTTTGAAAAGTCGAAAATAAATGCCCCATCTTTTAAGACCAGAAAAATCCGATTGTCGACCGATCCCTCTATCTTGACCCTCCTGATGAAGTCGGTGGAATCCGTTGTTATCTTGACCCTGTTGGTCTTTAGATACTTGTTGCCGAGGTCGAGTGTGAATGTCGTGTAGCTCTGGGGGATGTAGGATTTGTTCAGGATTTCGGCCTCAACCTTTTCCCTTGTGCTCTTCTCTGGCCTGCTCCATGTCTTATAGGGTGTCTCCTTGCCGCTGTCCGTTATGATCCTGAGATCCCGAAACGAGGAATGCGATTTGTCATAGACGTCTTCCGTGACGTCGAAAAAGACGTACCCGGCCTCGTCACCGGAAATGCAGGAACGGTATTCGTAGTGCGATGTATCGATGGCAAGAGATATCTTCGGCACCAAGATAATAGGGACGAAAAAAATGGCGGCAAGGGTAAACCTGATAACCCTATTAACTTTCATCGTCGCCCTCCTTTTCGTCCCCGATTACGGCCTCGATAATTATATCCCTGTAACGGGTGTAGAGGAATGACACCGAAAGGAGGATTACCCCGAGCCCGATAAAAGATATGATGCGGTAAAATTTCTGAAGCGACGAAAGGTCGAAGATAAAAACCTTGAATATTGTTACGCCGAAGAGGGCTATGGCGAAGATCCTCGAGAGCTTGTTCTTCTTGATGAAACCCAGGGCGACCAGTACTGCAGAATACAGCGCCCATATCCCCGACAGGACGAGGTTCTGGGCGTATTTAAGCGTCGGATCGTACAAATATATCATCTCCCCGTTGATCAGTTTGATCATGCGGTGCTCGAAATAATCATAGGCCTCTATCGAAAAGGCCATAATGACAAGGAGGTTCGCGACGACAAATAGGACGCCGCCGACATTGATCTCCCCCTTGAGAGACTCCTTCTCCCGCGAGTAGAAGTAGGCGGCCAGAAAGGCTGTGAGCGACACGAAGAGCACCGTCAGGAAGCGCTGGTTGAGGAACGGAGAAAAATTTTCGTCATAGATATCTATGTTGAGGTCACCGAAAAGGAGTTTTAAGACCGTGGCGGCAAAGAGCATAATACCCGCTATGCGGATACCGCGGTTTTTTACCCGTATCCCGATCCATACGAGCGCCGCCGCCTCCACCGCCCAGCCTATCGTTATCCAGCTCCCCTCAAGTTGGATCGGGATCATGATGACGACAAACGCAAGTGCCACCGCTAGAAACGTGAGGACGAGTTTTCGGTCTTGGGAGTGTCTTTTCTCTGTTATGAAACTCAGGCCGAAATATATAAGCCCCATGAGGCCTGAGAACAATCCCATCCAGCCCGTGAGTTGATCTTCGAGGTTTATGTAGCTTGCGCCGAAAAAGGCCGAGGCGATAACAAAGATGAAGATGAGGTCCAAGATGGACGTCATCTTCCTGTAGATGACGTTGTAGAAGATCGAGATTGAGGCGAATATTGCAAAAAAGACAATCAGAAATATCTGTGTTGAGGTGATGTAGTGGTCTGTGTATGATTGTTCGGCCCAGAACAGAAATATGAAAGCCGTTGCGAGAAACGAGAAGATGTTTAGGAACTTCCAGTCCTTGAAGTAGGCGAGGGTCAGGATGCCGAGATCCAAAAGCGCGACGTAGGTCAGAGTCGGTATCTGCTCTATATCGCCCGAAGAGATGATGAGGGGATTTAAAAAGCCACCGAGAAAACCGAGGGTGGCGATTGCCGGGGCGTCGTACCTGACGGAGAGGATTATCGCGAAGATCGTTACGGCGACGGTCAAAAAGTAGCCGGCCTCGGCAAAAATAATGTCGTAATAGGCCGCCGCGGCGAAAATGGAAATATAGAGGATGGCGATTCCGCCCCCTACAACCCCCTGAGAATAGACCTTGTATTTTTTCTTCAGGTATTCTCCCCAGCCAATGAGAGCGAGGCCGATTATGATTCCGAGCACGACCCTACCCGTCTCTCCTATCCAGTCGTTGTCGAAGGCGTACTTTATGAAAAATCCCATCCCGATGATGACGGCGAGGATCCCGATGCGGTTGAGCCACTTCCCGCCTATCTTCGCCTCGAGCTCACCCCTTTCGGCCGCGGGTTTCTTGGGTGTCTTTATCTCAACGGGCCTGGGCGGTGGAGTCGGTTCGGTCCTCGGCGGGACGGAGGCCTTTTCCTCCCTTTTCCCCTCGATTGTGTCGAGCCTCTTTCTCAGCTGGGAGACCTCCTCCCTCAGGCCCCTTAACTCCTTGATTATCTTGTCCAGATCGTTATTTTCCATCTTCTGTCACCAAAAAATAGATTATCTCATTTAATATAAGTGAACTATCAAATCCTGATTCGCCGCAATAGAAACGCCACAATATCGGTTTTCTAAATACTCAGGGAACCATGTCTTAATATCACATAAGATTGTAAATATCAATTAAAAGAGAGCCTTCGGATAAAATAATCGTTGAACCTTTTGTCGGACGAAAGCTCAATATATCTTATCTCTTGAGACAGCCTTTCTATCCCCTTTTTTGCATCGGGGTCAGATGCGGCCTCAACAGCGCCCGACAGGGCGGCGTCACCGACGAACCTTATTCTTTCTTTTAGCTCTTTGGGGACGAGGCCGATCTTTGCGATGCTCTCGGCCTTGAGGTAGTTGCCGAAAGACCCGGCTATGAGGACGGTTTTTATATCGCCTGGGCCGATGCCCATCTCTTCTGTGAGTATATCGGCGCCGGAGCGGATTGCCCCCTTAGCGAGCTGTATCTCACGGATGTCCTTTTGGGTTATGCTTATGGCGTCGGCCCCGTTATCGTAGAGGATAAATTCCATGACCCTGTCGACCTTTCTTATCCTCTCGGAATATTGGCCCGATCCGGCATCGTCACCTATCCTCCCTTTTGGGTCGATAATCCCTTCCTTCAGCATCTCGGCCACGGCATCGATCAGGCCTGAGCCGCATATGCCCCTCGGTGTTGCGTTCCCCTTTACCGAAAGCTCGATTTTGCCCCCGGAGATCTTTACGCCCTCGATCGCCCCGACGTCCGCCCTCATCCCGTGCTTGATGTGGGAGCCCTCGAAGGCGGGGCCGGCGGCGGCCGAGCATGCGAAAAGTCTGCCCCTTTTCCCCAGGACGATCTCGCCGTTTGTGCCGACGTCTATCCCGAGGACGAAGTCTTCCGATTCGTGTATCCTCGATGACCAGACAAATGCCAGTGTGTCGCCCCCCACATAGCCCGAGAGGACCGGAAAGACGTAAACTTCGGCACCCGGAGCGATCGGAAGGCCGATGTCTTTTGCTTTTACCTTTTGTGCCTCGACAAATCGTGGGGCGAAGGGGGCAAAGGCGATCGGTACCGGGTCAATCCCGAGAAAGAGATGCTCCATCGTGGGATTTCCGCAGAGCGTTGCGCCCGAGATGTCTTCCTTTTTCAATCCTATGCGGTCTATTATCTTTTCGGTGAGATCAGAGATCGATTCTATGACCAATTTTTGGAGTTTTCCTAAATTGTCGGGATTTTTAGAGACGGCGTTGATCCTCGATATCACATCGGCGCCGAAGACGGCCTGCGGGTTGGTGACGGAGGCCTGTGCCAGTATCTCCCCGGTTGTCTTTTCGATTATGGCCCCGGCTATGTTAGTGGTGCCGAGATCGAGAGAGAGAAAAATCTCTCCGGCCGATCCCCTGTCTCTGAGGACGCTTACCTCCTCCCACTTTGCCCCGACGCCAGCGAGCCTTGTGGATCTCGGGATCTCGATATCGATATCGTCCTCGATTACGAGCCTGCAGGCGAGGCGAAGCCCATCCTCGATACTTTCGTCGGAGAGAAATTTCTTTTCCTCAACCGAAGGTGCGGGGGGGGTTGAGATCACCCTGACCACGCACTTCCCGCATCTACCCTCACCTCCGCACGGGAGATTGAGGAGGATTTCGGCTTCCTTGATTGCGTCTATTAGGGGGGTCTTTGGCTTGGTCTTTATTGTGACATCATCAGGGAAAAGTCTTATCTTGCATATTTTCATTCAACCTTCTTCTCTAAATAGAAGAGGGGAATGTCTGTATACTCAATCCCTTCTTTTTTACTCTTTATGTAGAGGTTGTATAAGATATTCGTCGTTTCGTTTCCGTCCTCGTCCCTGTTTCGGCTGTAAAGCTCAAAGAGGGGGAGGAGATTCCTCTTAAACCCGTCGTCATAGAGCGGGAGGGGATACAAAAACGAGCTTGTGTCCACACCTGATTCATATTTTCGCCTGTTGTACAGGGGAAAGATGTATACCCAAAGCTCATCACCTCCATCGGTGATTTCGGCCTTGTGATATTTATTTACTAGCATAAATCGATAGGTGTCTTCGGTCTTTTTCGGGGAGGTGAAATGCTCCCTCTTGTAGATCGGGTAGAGGATATACATACCCATATCGACCTTGTCCCCCTTCGTCGTTACCTCGTGCTGGTAAAAGGGGAAGAACTGGATGAGGTCTGTGGTGTCGGATTTGGCGCGCCGATAAATCGGCCACGGGATATCATATTTCGTGTAATTAAATCTGTCATCTCTTGCGTATGTGAAGAGGGGAAAAAGCACCGATGTCGTCTTCGAATACGGGGTCTTCTGGACGCTGTAGAAGGGAATGAAAATTTTCTCGGTGATCGGGGCCTCGGTGTCGAGGTCTCTTTCGCGAAAAGTTATAAGCGGAAAGAGATAGAAGGTCTCACTTTTCACTCCGGTGATCTCTTCGTGCCCCCACAGGGGAAAGACTTTTGCCCCCCAGCCGTCTTCTCCTTTGGTCCTCTCGAAGACCGGCCAAATTAAACTATTCGTTACGAATCCGTCCTCTTCCGTCCTCGAATAGCAGGGCCAGAACAGGAAAAATATCTCGTCTTTTCCGAAGCGATTTTTGACAGTTCCGTATATCGGGAATATACCGAAGTAGTTTTCCCCCTCTTCGGAACGCCCCCAAAAGATCGGAAAGTAGTCGTGGGAGATTCTTTCTCTCTCACAGGCGAGTTTGTATCTCGAGTCCCTTATGATGGGGGCTATCCTGAAGTTTTTGTCCTCCCCCCTCCTCTTATATTTCCCTATCGGGTAGAGGAGGTCTACGTCGTCGGTGTCGTTTTCTCTGTCTTTGTGGACGTAAAAGAGGGGTCTCAGCCCATACTCCAGTTTCTCGCTTCCGGATCTGTGATAGTAGAAGATGGGGCCTAAAATGGAGAGGGTTACAGAATTATCCTCGTGGTCTTCGGAGTAGTGGAAGAGCGGCCACGCATTTACGAGGTTTGTCTCTTTATCCTTGTCGGGGGAGCCGGAACCCGGCGATGTTTCATCGCCCATGGCGATGGTGTCAAGGGCGGGCGTGAAATCATGGTCCTTTATTACATCGCTTTTTTTCGTACCTTCCGAAATATCCCGATCGAAAGGATGTATAGAGGTATTGTAATTATCTTCTGTGGCCGATGAAGGGTCTAAATTAATCCCTTCGTTTCCCCACTGTATGGCGGTGGCCGAAAGGGGCAAAAACAGAATCAGGAAAAACAGGAGCCGCAGAATGGATATTTTTTTCATAAGGGCAAGTAAAAAACTAAAAAATAGACAAATTTTCTATTATCAAAGGCTGTCGTAGATAACGCTGTATCGATTTTATGTTATTTGATTCGATCTGACTTTAGTTCTTTCCCCTGCATTCATCAAGTATCAAAGGCATCGGCCGGTGACCGAATCATGGACGATCTAAACACGAATGGTAAGGTGGAATTTACCTCGTAACGGCACCTTTCGCCTCTTTCTTACCTGATAGACCTTCGGGGATGTCAAAAAGTATTTTCGATTCAAAAACGCTAGAACATGAGGCCGAAGATCGTGCCCATCACCGAAATGGGTGTCTGCTCCTGGATCCCCTCGGCGGATTTCCTGAGCTCTTTCATGGCGTTTTCGGCTTCGAGATAGAGGCTGTCGTCCTGTGCGAGTTTTCCGAGCGTCCCCTCTCCGGACTCCATTTTTTCGGCTACGTCTCTTAAGGTATCCGTCGACTCCTTTACGTTGTAGTATATCGAGTCGTCATTCATGAGTTTTCCGATGGTGCCTTCGCCGCGGTTGATTTTTGTCGTGATGTCGTTGATGTTCTCCGAGGCGTCCCTCATATTCTCCATTATTTCCTTGAGGTTATTTTTGTTTTCCTCTGACCCCAGCGCCTCATTTAAGGTTAAGGAGACCTCTTTGAGGTCCTTCATAAGGTCGTTCAGGTCGACCTCGGGGACGGTGTTTGTTATCGTGTCCCCGTCAGACAGGAGCCCGCTCTCGGGTGTTCCAGGGTAAATCATGACGAACTTGTCCCCCAAGATTCCGTATGTTTTAAGCTCTGCCAGGGCGTCCTTATATATTTCTATGTCGGGATTTATATTCAACTCTATCCTTGCCTTTTCATCCCGAAGAGCAATCTCGGAGACCAATCCAACCTCGACGCCCGCAATCCTCACGGGGCCCTTGACATCCATCCCCGCCACGTTATCGAACTCGGCGTAGAGATGATATCCCCTCTTCAATATCAATCTCTGCTCCCCGATGAATAGCGTCACGATGGCGATTATTATGATGCCGGCCAGGACAAATAAACCGACTTTGATCTCAACGGATCTGCTTTCCATGATATAACTCCCTATATGTTGTCATTTTTTAAACTTACCAATTTCCCTTTGAGATAATTAGAGATAAAGGGATCTTTTGATTTCTTAAACTCCGAAGGTGTCCCGTGGGCGACGATTTTTCCTCCGTAGAGAAGGGCGATTTTATCGGCCACTGTTAAGGTGAAGTCGATGTCGTGGCTGATCATGATGTATGTGGTTTTTAGGGTCTTATGGGTTTGGAGGATGAGGTTCGTTATGATGTTTGATGTAATGGGATCTAGCCCCGAGCATGGTTCATCGAATAGGACGATCTTCGGGTCAGTAACGAGGGCGCGGGCGAGCCCAACCCTTTTTTTCATACCGCCGGAGATCTCTGAGGGCATCTTATTTTCCATCCCGGTAAGGCCGACCTCTTTGATCCACCGATCAACGGCCTTTTTTATCTCGTCTGATGATTTGTTTCCCCGCTCCTTTAGTGGAAAGGCCACATTTTCCCAGACGCTTATGGAGTCGAAGAGGGCCGATTCCTGAAACAGCATACCGAAACCCTCCCTTATCTTATCGAGCTCACGATTGTTCATGGCCGTGATGTCGCTGCCGTTGGTGATTATGCTGCCACTGTCGGGCCGAAGGAGACCTATGATGTGCTTCAGGAGGATGGTCTTTCCGGCGCCACTCCTCCCCAAGATTACGGTTATCTTCCCCTCATCGATATCGAGGTTAACTCCCTTGAGGACCTCTTCGGTTCCGAATGATTTTTTCAAATCTACTATCTTAATCATTAATATGCCCTAAATTCCTATATCATCTCCACATAAGTGCCGTAAGGAAGTAATCGCTGATGATAATCGTTACACAGCCCGCTACCACGGCCTTATTAGTTGCCCTCCCGACCCCCGCAGCGCCGCCGCTGGCGTAAAATCCATAGTAGCAGGCGATCAGCGTGAGAAATAGGCCGAAGAAGATCGATTTGACCAACCCCTTCGTAAAGTCCGCCATCTCGAGGATTTCGTGTACGTTTGCCATGAAGTCGCCGGCGTTAATCCCGAAAAGCTTGACGCCGACGAAATAGGAGCCGATAAAACCGGCAACCGAAAAGATGGTTGCAAGGATCGGCATCATCGTGATTCCGGCTATCATCCTCGGTACGACTAGATACTTCACGGGATTTACCGACATTGTGGTGAGGGCGTCGATCTGTTCGGTGATCCTCATCGTCCCGAGCTCCGCAGCTATCGCCGAGCCCGCCCTTGCGATCACCATAATCGAGGCAAGCACCGGACCCATCTCCCTTACCATCGCTAACGCCACGGCCGCCCCAACCATAGTCTCGGCGTCAAGGATCCTGAACGTCAGATAACCGTTCAAGGCGAGGACCATACCTGTGAAAAAACCGGTGAAGACCACTATATAAAAGGATTTGGCACCCAAAAAATCCATCTGGCGGAGAATGTTTTTGAAGCGAAATGGTGGGGTCATCGATGATCGGACGGTGTCGAGGAACAGGATTGTTATCTTCCCGAACGAGGATACCACCTCGACCGTCCAACTACCTATGGCTGATAACAGCCTCAACATATATATCCCCTACTATTGAAATAATGAATTTTTTAATAAAGATATGAAATATTATATATATGGCTCCAGTGAATCTGTCAATGGCTTTTTATTAGAATACACCATCCCAATCGGATGGGGGAGGATCTATAATCGCTATTTTTATCCTGTCTATATAGATATCGGTGGGGACGTCTTCGGGCGAAATCTTCTTGATTCCCTCGAAGATCGATAGCGCCTCCTCCCAATTTCTGTTCCTTACCGCAACGAGCCCCTTTTCAAACGACCCTCCAATCTCCTCCTCTTTCGGGTGCTCGCCCTTCCTCCCTATCATCTCGTATATCTTGACGGGGATGGTCTTCCCCCGCACCCTGACAAGGTCGAGCTCACGACACGCTATCTCATCCTTTACACGGTCGAAGGTGTATTCGGAGATGATTATCTTTGTGTTGTATATTTTATTTAGGTCTTCGAGCCGTGACGTGAGGTTTACGTTGTCGCCCATGACGGTGTAATCGAACCTCTTTTTTGACCCCATGTTTCCGACGGTGGCATACCCGGTGTTTATCCCGATCCTTATCTCGAGCTTGGGCCTGTTCTCGGTCTCCCAGTTTTTCTGGAGGCGCTTTAGTTCTTCACGCATATCGAGGGCGCTCATGCACGCACGCATCGGGTGATCGGACTGGGGGAGCGGTGCGCCGTAGACCGCCATGATCGCATCTCCAATATATTTATCGAGGAGCCCCCTGTTTTTGAATATCACATCGGTCATGGCGGTGAGGTACTCGTTAAGGATGGTTACCAGCTCTTCGGGTGGGAGTCTCTCGGAAAGGGACGTGAATCCCTTGATATCCGAAAATAGTACCGATATATCCTTTCTCTCTCCCCCAAGCGTTAACATAGTCGGGTTTTTGAGGATCTCACTCACGACGACCTCCGGAACGTAGTGCTGAAAGGCGTGCCTTATCTGTCTTCCCGACCTCTCGACCTTGATGTAGCGTATCAGCGTAAGGACCGTGTAGCCGAGGGCGATAGTCAGAAGCGGCGGGAGGATCATTATCCATATCCCCCTCTCTCGAAAGAGGTACTCGGCAAAGACTATCCAGAGTGCTGTCATCAGGATTCCGATTAATGCCCCCATTGTCGCCGGGACCCTTGGGATTACAAGCCCCAAGAGGAGACCGAAAAGGAGTACGACCAGCAGGTCAAGATAAGGGGCCCAGTTGGGCATCGACAGAAAATCCTCGTGAAGGATATTGTCTATTATATTAGCGTTTATCTCCATCCCCGGAAAATCGCTCCCCATCGGTGTGACCCTGAGATCGTATGTCCCCACGGCAACCGTGCCGATGATGGCGATCTTATCCTTCATCTCTTCTGTCGGGACGTTGCCGTAAAGCACGTCTGAAAATGAAAAATAGGGGAAAGTCCTGACCCCGCCCCTGTAGTTGATCAAAAGCTCACCCCTCGAATTTGTCGGTATCTCGATGTCTCCCAGGACGATCTTATACGCCCCCTCCTCGGATATGTAGATGTCGGGCGGCGGGGCGCCAAGATATGCCCTCGCCACCTCTAGACTAAAAGATGGATAGTAGATATCATTGCACTTTACGGTCAGGGGAGACCATCTTATTGTGCCGTCTCCATCGGGGAAGACATTGAAATATCCGAATCCAGTGGCGGCGGCTGAAATTATTGGTATGTTCGGCTCGGGAGCGAAGGCGGTTTTTAAGGGTGTCTTTTTTGCCTCCTCGGATTCAAAATAAACGGCCCTGAACCTAGAATTCTCAAGGCTGTTGATATATTCGGAGATCGTCTCCTCGTCGAGATGGGCCAATCCCTCCTTCTTCATGTGGAAGAAGTATCCCAAAATCACTTGTGGGATCTTTCCAAATTCAATAGAGAGGTGATAGTCATTATCGAGGTTTTTTCGGGTTTCGGATAAAAATGAGGAGAGCCGCTGTTCGCCAAGCCCCATATTCGTAATCTCGTTTTCTATGTAGTCGACGGTGCTGATTCCGGAATAGACATCGGGCTCCGAGAATATCATGTCGAAGCCGAGGACCTTTATCCCCCAGCGGTTGAGGTTCTTTACGACCTCGACGACGTAGCTCCTCGGAAACGGCCACCTCCCAAGCTCATCGAGCGTCTTTTCATCTATGGCAATGATTACGACCTCCGAACCGGGAGCGGTCTTTCCCCTTATGAGGAATCGGAAGTCCAGTATCTTATTTTCGATCGTGTCCATAAAACCGAGCCCGAAGAGGCCCGAGATTATGACTAAGACCGAAATAGAAAGGCCGATTAATATTCCAAACCTACTTTTCATTATGTTTCCTTCAGCTTTTGAGGGCCTTTGAGAGGGCCTGTAGATTCTCGATCTCGCCCAGTGCGATCAGGACGTCCCCCTCCTCTATAGGCGTCTTCGGCGGAGGATTGTAGACGGTCTTTCCGTCCGGCCTCAAGATGGCGACTATGATGGCGCCGTACTTCTCCCTCACCTCGGAGTCGATGATGGTCTTGCCCACTAAGTGGGATTTTTCCCCGACGTTTATCTCCTCCATCGCCAGCGAAAGGCGCTTTCTCCCGACGACCATATCGACGAATTCCACGACTGCGGGCTTAAGGATTATATTCGCCATGCGCTTTCCGCCGATGGCGTATGGACAGACGACCTGGTCGGCGCCCGCGGCTAGGAGTTTCTTTTCCGAGGCCTCATCGTCAGCCCGCCCCATTACGAAGATATCAGGTTTCAGGGACTTGGCGGTGAGCGCTATATATACGTTGTCCGCGGGTGTCCTGACCGCGGCGATCAGCCCCTTCGCCCTCATCAGTCCGGCGCTTATGAGGACATCGTCCTCTATCGAGTCCCCTTGTATCGCAGGGAATCCCTCTCTTGCGATCTCTTCGACCTTCTCAAAGGATGAGTCGATAACCACAAAGGAAGTCTTGTTTTCGGCGAACTCCGCCGCTATCACCCTTCCGATCCTCCCGTATCCACAGATTATGTAGTGGTTTTTCAGCTTTTCTATCTCTTTTGCCAATCTTCTTCTCCCCATGAGGTTTTTGATCTCCCCCTCGACTAAAAACCTTGTGAACGCACCGATGGTCACGGCCGCCACCAATATCCCCGACGTGAGTATTATGATCGTGAATATGCGTCCGAAAAGACTGAGCGGGTGTACCTCCCTGTATCCTGTTGTTGTCAGCGTAATCACCGTCATATACAGGGCGTCGAGGATGGTCCATCCCTCTATGAAGATATAGCCGAGGGTTGACGTAGCGATGATGAGAAACAGGAGGCCCAGCGCCAGCCATATCCTCCTTACAGATATGGATCTCTGTATCTCTATATTTTTACTCCATATTTTTTAAGGACCTGTGAGTCGATCCCGTTTTTCTTTGCGATATCGGCAAACATCTTCGCCGACGGCCTTACCGTCCTCTTCTGGGTCTTGAAATCGACGCCGATCATCCCGAACTTCATGGAGTAGCCCTTGGCCCATTCGAAGTTATCGAGCGTCGACCAGAAAAGGTAACCCCTAACGTCCATGCCGTCGGCTATGGCCTTTCCGACTTCCGTGATGTGGCTCGCCATATATCTCAGCCTGTATTTGTCGTTATCGGTGGCGACCCCGTTTTCCGTGATGTAGACCGGGACATTATATTTCTGAAGCTTCTCTATGAGTCGATAGATCCCGTGTGGGTAATACTCCCCCTCACCCTGATGGGATGTCTCGGCACCCTCGGGGACGACGAACTTTCCGAAAAAGGTCTCGGGGTGCAGGAGCGAGAACTTGATGTGATCCCTGGCGTAGTAGTTCAGGGCGATGAAGTCGACCTTGTCCATGATCTCGTCTTTATAAGGCTTCATCACATTGAACTTTCCCGAATAGTTTCTGTCAAAGAGGGCATCTATGGTCTCCATATTGAAGAGATTGTCGAGTCTAGCCGCGGCGGCGATATCGCTCTTTTTGTCTTCCCTCAAGGGATCGAAGATCCGCATGTGCCTGTTGAAGCCGATAAGCGCCCTGGGATTTACCTTTTTTATTGCATTGTATGATTTGGAGTGGGCTACGAGCATGTTTCTTCCGACGCGAAAGCCCTTTCTGGGATTTTTAAAGCCGGGGGCGTACTCGCCGCTCATCCAGCTTAAAAAAGTATATACAACCATCTCATTTATCGGAAACCAGAACTTGACGTCTTTGCCGATTGCCTCGGCGACCACCTGGGTATATTTCTCAAATCTATCTATGACCTCGGGATTCGCCCAGCTCCCTTCTCTCGCAAGCCAGACGGGAGTTGAGAAATGATGGAGCGTTACCATTGGCTCCATGCCGTTTTCTTTTATGCTCTTTACCACATCTTTATAGTGGTCGAGCTCGACCTTCGAGAAATAGTCTTTCGCGGGCTCTACCCTGCTCCACTCGATCGAAAACCTGTGGGCGTTGTGGTTTAGGGATTTTAGGAGTTTGAAATCATCTTTATACCTGTTGTAGTGATCGCAGGCGTCGCCGGATATGCTCCCGTCCAATATCTTTCCGGGAATCTGCTCGAACAAAAACCAGTCGTTGTTCACACATCCACCCTCGACCTGATGAGACGAGGTTGCGCCGCCCCACAGGAATCCCTTTGGAAATTTGATCTCTTTAGTCTCTTTCATAGTCCAAATCCTTTCCCTTTAGATATATAAATCGATATATAAAGTATAAAGTTCCCCTTATGAATAAGCCGCCTCAACCGGCCGAGTTATTGGTAGAAGACTAAAAGTCACAAAAACTCATGCGCACTGGTAAGGGATAAACGCCGCACGGCTTTCAACTCTAATGGAGCCACACACGGCCTTCCGAATTTACTTCGTAGCTGTCGCCTTTGGATTTAAATGTAAAAACACCGCCGCTCGTTTGAAGGTTGGCGCCTTGTATCTCGGACAGGATGCCGTAGTCAATCATGACCGGATCGGCTTTTTCGTCTACGCTGTTAATCGCGACGTCGTGTACGGTATTGGCCGAGACGTCTACCATAAAGGCGACATCGCCGGAAAGCACGAGGAATTTATTTGTCTCGTCGGCCTTACAAAACACCTGGCCGTATGTGTCCATTCCGTTCTTTGTTACGACAGCTTTAGCTTTGTTGAAGGCGAAAGGCCCTCCAGCGGACGCCGGTATCGTAAATGTAGTTAAGAGAAAAAGTGTAATAAGAAAAGCGGTTCCTCTCTTCATGAATGCCTCCTTTTTGTTTTATTAAAACTCAAATAACAGGCCATCCTTTTGTTTATATTGTTTATAATATATATCCCCCAAAATATCAACTAAATAAAAAAACGGAAAAGATTCCACATGAATGGAGTCGAAATCTCCGGGTGGAAAAGAGGGCTTTTCCCTTCGGGCGAAATATATTTTTGTGATCTTGATAGGTTGGATTTAACGGGGGAAAACGCTTAATTGAATCTTAATGGAAAAGGGCTTTTATTGGAATTTTGCAGCGCTTTCCCCCGCCAAAAATGAATATGAGAGGTCTTTAGATTTCAGGATAGGGCCAGAAATTTTTCCCCCATATATTTTTGAGGGTAAAAAATCAAGATTTCAATTCAAATTTTCCGTCAAGTGCAAGAGACAAAAATCAAATCTCGTGAGTTCCTATTCCCATTGTCCCTTAAAGATGCGCATGAGCTCTATGACGATATTTTTTATGTCTCCCCTTGCACGGGCCGTAATCTCATGGGGGAGCGTGATATCGGGGCTTTTCTTCATGACGTCCCTGATGTTTTTCAGGTAAGCCGTTCGCATGGCCGTGGAGATGTTGATCTTTATTGCGCCGTTCTCGATCAGGTTTCTGTAGTCCCTTGTGGTGAGGCCCGATGCACCGTGGATGACCAGACCGATCTTGAGATTTTCTTTGAGCTTTGAAAGGAGGCCAAAATCCAATTTGGGCTTTTCTTTATACTGTCCGTAGATCGTCCCGATTGAGGGGGCGAAGACGTCCACATCCGTCTCCTTTACGAAGACGGCCGCCTCTTCAGGATCGGTAAGGACGGTATTAACCTCCAATTTGGCGTCCTCTCTCCCGCTCATCGTCCCGAGTTTCCCCTCGACGGCGGCGTTGTAGACCTCGGCAAGCTCGACCGCCTTCTTTGTGAGTTTAAGATTCTCGGAAAGGGGTAGGTGGGATGCGTCAATCATCACCGAGTTGAATCCCGCATCGAGCGCCGTCCTAATCTGGTCGAGGTCGTCGGCCTGGTTGAGGTGGAGGACTACCTTTGCATCCCTCCCCTGAGCGAGTGAGACGATGGACCTCCCGAAGGCCGTGATGTCGTAAAATTCGGTCAGGGGCTGTGCCCCGCCCTGTATGATTACCGGGCAGTCGAGCTCCTCAGCCGCCGAAAAGATGGACATGATAAAGTCGGGATTTCCGACGTTGGTATCGAACGCCCCGATTGCGTATCCGTTATCGCAGGCGTCCTGATAGAGGTCAATGGCATCGATTATGGGCATAATGTTTTCCTTTATATATTATACATAAGAAAGAAAAAAAGTCATTACTACCTGTCTAACACATTGTGAATTTATTGTCAATGGGTGGATCTTCATTTTGGCGGTTGATTTTTTTTGCGTATTGAGATATTTTATATAGAGGTTGGTCTTGATTAGAGGGTGTGATATGAAAAATTTTGCTCTACTTTATGTCAAG
>CAZDOD010000017.1:0-24767 GCA_964506935.1 uncultured Thermodesulfobacteriota bacterium
CTCGAGGGAGAACTTCGACGACCTTCCGGATAGCGACCTTGACCACCTCTCGATAGACATAAAGAGGGCGTACGTGAATGTCATCAAGGAATGGGTGGCTTATATGAAGCACCTCAAAGATAAGTATCCATATCTATTCTCATTTTCGTTGAGGAAAAATCCGTTCGACATGAATGCTTCGGTGATAGTGAGATAATGGAAATAGTGGGGGGGGTATTTTTTCGAGATGTCAAGCTGTGTCGTGACTTGATATCCAAAATTTTGGTTGAGACCGGAAACTTATTTCTTAGATACCTTTTCGGTCGAATCTCAAAGGAGTCTTAAGACCTCGCGAAAGGCGGAGACTGTCTTATTTATGTCACCTTCAGTATGGGTAGAAGACAGAAATAGCGCCTCGAACGGCGACGGCGCGAGGTATATTCCCCTGTTTAACATCTCGTGAAAATATTTTTTAAAGAGATCGCCGTCGGCTGTTTTTGCGTCATCGAAGTTGACAACCGGCCCCTCACAGAAGAAAAACGACGCCATTGTACCCACCTGCGCCCCACACATCTTGACACCGGCTTCCTTCGCCGATTCCATGACCTGATTTTTCAGGCTAGATGTAGTATCAACGATTTTTTGGAAGACCCCTTTTTTTGACAGGGCCTTTATCGTGGCGAGCCCCGCCGCCACCGCCACCGGATTTCCGGAGAGCGTCCCCGCCTGATAGATATCACCGGATGGGGCGAGCCGCTCCATAATTTCTCTCCTTCCGGCGATTGCCCCGAGGGGAAAGCCGCCTCCGATTACCTTTCCGAGGAGGGTGATATCGGGCGAGAGGCCGAACAGGGTCTGGGCGCCGCCGAGATCTACCCTAAAACCACACATCACCTCGTCGAAGATTAAAAGCGACAAATGAGATCTGCAAACCTCTATTATCCCCTCGAGAAATCCGTCCACGGGGAGCACCACCCCCATGTTTCCCGCCACGGGCTCGACTATGACCGCCGCTATCTCGTCGGGGGCATTGTCAAATACACTTTTGAGTGCGTCAAGGTCGTTGTAGGGGATCGTAATCGTGTCTTTTGCGGTACCCGCAGTGACGCCGGGGGTTGAAGGGATCCCGAGGGTCGCCACACCTGAGCCGGCCATAGACAAAAGGGAATCGGTATGGCCGTGGTAGCATCCCTCAAATTTTACGATTTTATCCCTCTTTGTGTATCCCCTGGCGAGCCGTATCGCCGTCATTGATGCCTCGGTCCCCGAGCTTACGAGGCGGATCATATCCATCGCCGGGAAGAACTTCAGTATCTCCGATGCCAGTTCGACCTCGCCTTCGGTTGGCGCCCCGAAGCTCGAACCACACGCTACCGCCTCGCACGCCGCCCTAACCACGTCGGGGTGGGCGTGGCCAAGTATCAGGGGGCCCCAAGATAGGACGTAGTCTATATACTCGTTACCATCGACATCGTAGATCTTCGAGCCCGCACCCTTTGCGATGAACGGCGGCACCCCGCCGACCGATTTGAAGGCCCTAACGGGGCTGTTGACACCCCCTGGGATTACACCCTTGGCTAGGTCGAAGAGCTCTTCTGATCTTATGTTCCCCTTTGTCATTTCACTACCTAAATTCTACAGTACTTTTTAACTAAGATAGTATTACGATTCGATATTTCGGGAGAAAGAGGCGTTAATGTTTGGTATGAAAAAAAGCTCACCCCCCCCTCCCCCATTCGTCTTAGAACATCAGGGGTCTTTGCCAGGCCTCCTTGACGTCATAAATGTCTAGGTCGATGACGACCTTTCCCGAAAACCCCTTTATCACGAGGCGCTTTTCTTCGGTTATGGTGCCGACATGTCCAATCTGTGACTCGGAGAGGGCCTTTTCGAATTCCATTGCCCTGTGGGGCCTTACCGTGACGACGAATCTGCCTTGAGATTCCGAAAACAGGATAAAATCATCCCTCTCCACGTCTTCTGCGGGTACGTCTTTTAGGTCTATCTCCATCCCCAGCCCGCCGGCGAAGGCGACCTCCGATAGTGCCGCACCCAGTCCGGCGTCTGAGATGTCGTGACACGACTGCAATAGGCCGAGTGAGATCGCATTGTAAAGGGACCTGTATAGGGTGAGGTTGGACTCCACATCCACTTTTGGGACAGAGTTCCCAACGAATCCCTTTCCTGCGAAATATTCGGAGCCACCCATCTCGTTTTTCGTCACACCCAGGACGTATACGAGATCGCCGGGGTCCTTGGCGTCCATCGTTACGGTCTTTTCTATATCGTCGATTTTTCCAATGACAGAAAATAGGATCGTCGGTGGAATAGATATCTTCGTATCGCCGATCATGTAGTCGTTCTTCATGCTGTCTTTTCCCGAGATCATCGGGATTCCGTAGGCGGTTGTGATGTCAAACAGGCCTCTGTTCGCCCTGACGAGCTGGGCGAGTTTGTATTTCCCGTCCGGTGTTTTCTCACTCTCTACGGGGTCGCACCAGCAGAAGTTGTCGAGCCCGGCCATATAGTCAATGTTTCCGCCCACCGCCACGGCGTTCCTGACCGCCTCGTCGACGGAGGCCGTCGCCATGTGGTAGGTGTCGATATCTGAATATTTCGGCGAGATGCCGCTCGATACCACGACTCCCTCTTTGCTGTTCAATATCGGGCGGATAACTGAGGCGTCCGACGGGCCGTCATTTGAGACTCCGACAAGGGGCTTTATGACACTTCCACCCTGTACTTCGTGATCGTACTGGCGTATGACCGATTCCTTGCTCGCCACGTTTAGGCGCTTCATCAAAGAAAGGAGCGTTGTGTTGAGGTCGTCGGGACATTGGAATTTCGGCTCGGGGTGTTTGGGCGGGCTCCACCGGGCATCGAGCTTCATGATGGGGTTCCCCTCGTGGAGAAACTCCATGTCGAGGTAGGCGACCGTCTTATCCTCGAAGAGGACGTGAAACTTGCCGAAGTTGGTAAATTCCCCCAGTACCGTCGCCTCCACGTCCATCTTTTCGGCGAGGTCGAGAAATTCTTCAACGTGCTTTGGAGGCACGGCTAGGGTCATCCGTTCCTGCGCCTCGGAGAGGAGGACCTCCCAGGGCCTGAGGCCCTCGTATTTCAATGGGGCCCTGTCGAGTTGGAGGACAAAACCTCCCGTGTCCCGTGCCATCTCCCCTACCGATGAGGAGAGACCGCCCGCCCCGTTGTCGGTAATTGAGTTGTAGAGTCCTCGATCTCGAGCGATGAGGAGCATGTCGGTCATCCTCTTTTGGGTGATGGGGTCGCCAATCTGTACGGCCGTGGCGGGCGAGCCCTCGTGCAGTTCCTCTGATGAAAAGGTGGCTCCGTGGATGCCGTCGGCGCCGATACGCCCTCCGGTCATGACGATCACGTCTTTCGGTTCGGCTTTTTTTGTGTGCGACGGGCGGCCGGCTACCGTCTTGGGCATAATGCCCCCGGTTCCACAGTAGACGAGGGGCTTTCCGAGAAACCTTTCGTCGAAAACTATGGAGCCGTTGACGGTCGGGATGCCGCTCTTATTGCCGCCGTGCTCTACCCCCTCCCTGACGCCGTCGAAGACCCTTTTTGGATGAAAGAGTCGGGGGGGAATTTCGCCGTCGTATCGGGGATCGGCGAAGCAGAAGGTATCGGTGTTAAATATCAGGCGTGCGCCCAGCCCCGTCCCGAATGGATCGCGGTTGACACCGACTATTCCGGTCAGGGCGCCGCCGTAGGGGTCAAGGGCCGAGGGGCTGTTGTGTGTCTCTACCTTGAAGACGAGGTTGTAGTCGTCGTTTAGGCTTATCACGCCGGCGTTGTCGACGAACACGGATAGACAGAAATCTTTTTCCCCTTTTTTCTTCCTTATTTTTTCCGTGGCGCCCTTTATATATGTTTTGAATAGGCTCTTTATCTCTTCGATCTTTCCATACTCATTTTCATATGAAATGTTGGCGTTGAATATCTTATGTTTGCAGTGCTCCGACCATGTCTGTGCGAGGGCTTCGAGCTCGACATCGGTGATGCGGTCTCCTATCCCTATCTCTTTTCTTTTTTCCTTGACCTTGTCGTCTCTAATATATGTTTGGATTTCTTTCATTTCCTCGAGCGATAGGGCAAGGATCCCCTCGCGGCTTATCCTCATAAGCTCGTCGTCCGATACCTCGAGGTCAACCTCGGCGACATCGGCCGTGTGTGCCCCGGAAACCATGGGCACATATGGGGAAAACCCCCCCTCGGCCTTAAAGGTCTCGGAGTCAAGGATGACAAATCTTTGGATGAGTGAGTTTCCGAGGAGGCCCGAGGCAATTTTCTCTGCGTCCTTTTTATCTATCCCTCCCTTTATCAGATACTGGGTGGACGTGTAGACCTTTTCATTTTGTTTTAGCCTTTCGGGGAAGATGAGCTCTATCCCCTCCCGGCTCGTCCTCCCCGCGTTGTCGGTGACCCCGGGGAGAAATCCCACCTCGATGGCGTAGTCGAAATTTTTCCCCAAGGGTGAATCGATCGAATATTGATGAATTATTTGGTCGACGAAGAGGTTCTCGGCTATTTTCGAGAGCTCTTCGGGGGAAAATTGGGCGTCTATCGTATACACGCTTACGGTCTTTACGGAGTCGACGGATATCCCGAGATCTTCAACGATCCGCTTTTTTATCTTTCCTCCCAAGGCGTCGCCGAAGGAGGTATTTACTGTAACTTCGATCCTGTGTGCCATGATTTTACTTCATTTAGATTGATAGTCAGGAAGATTTAGGATGAGGGCCTAAAGGCATTTTAAAAAATATTCTATCTGGCTTTTTTTCTTTCCTTTGACACCGCCTTTATGGCCTCATCTATCCCGGGGAGTTGTTCGGGCAAAAGGGTTAGAAAATAGGAGAGGCCGGAGAGCCCCCCTTTCACCATTATTCCGGCAATAGGTAAAATTTCGATTCCGGTTGACTCTGCGACCTCACGGGCCACCGGATATTTATCGGCAAGGACGTCGGCGTCGGAATAGGGGAGGTCGCCGTATTCCGCCTTGAATGCCTCCCAGACCTCTTTTGCCATGATGGAGGAGAGTGCCAGGATATCATCCATCTCGTGCTTGCTGAAGTAGTTATCGTAATATGACCTCTCAAAGTGCCTTAGCTGTCTTCGGGAAAGTATTTCTATCGCTTCATCTCTCCCCGGAAGGTCTTCGGGGAGGGTCATTGCTATTGAATATAGGGATAGCTCACCCCCGAGGTGATCGATGGTGGCGAGGGGCACGAAGTCGAGGCCGGTTGCCTCACTGATGAGAGCGGGAACCTTGAACATATCCCGGTTTTTCTCGTCATCGACTATCTCCCCGTAGGTAAAGGTCTCGGCGGGCCCTTTACTCTCTATGAGTACGTCCGCGGCCTCGGAGATAATATTGTTCCCGACATCGATCGGCCCGGCAAAAGCCGGGAGGGTCGAGATAAATAGTAAGAGGACGATACAAACTTGGAGATGAAAAATTTTTCTCATAGTACACTCAAAAAGTTTTTGGAACACCATAAATAGATATCAGGGTTTCCTCAGATAGTCAACAAAAAGTTGCAACTATCATAAAGGGGAACCACCCTACATTACATATCAAAATTACCGTGCCCAATTTCGCCATCCCCCGTCACCTCGGATCCACCCTCCTTGTGCCCTCGGGTCTCCACGCCGGTGAGATGACACCCGCCTCCCTCACGCCGCCTTCGGATACGGTGGCGTAAGTCAAAGATTCGTCGCCGAAGAGGTCATTTACGGTATCTATTGTGTTGTTTAGGAGAAATTCTTTTCGCTCGCGGGAAAGGAGCGGGAGCTGCAATCCCTTGTAAGTCAGGTTCGAGAGGCTCACCCCCAGAAGCCTCACGGGACGGGAGGGCGCTGTCTCACTGTTCAATATGGTCTCGAGTATATTCGTCGCCGCGCAGAAGATGTCTATATCGAGGTTTATCGGTCTTTCGAGGGTCTTTCGTTTTCCCGTCCCGGTAAAGTCGGAAAACCGGACGTATAGGGAGACGGTACGTCCCGAGCACCCCCACCTCCTCGCCCTCCTCCCCACCTTTCCCGAGAGCAACAGGAGATACCTCTTGAGTCCCTCGATATCTTCCACGTCTTCGGGGAACGTCATGGAGTGGCCGATGCTCTTTGCCGCCTCCTCCTCGCCCAGGGGGACGACGGGGCTCTCGTCTGTCCCGAGACCCATGTGATGGAGGTGCTCGCCGATGATCCCGAACTTACGCTTGAGGATGCTTTTTGGATAGCGCCCCAGATCGCCGCATGTCTCTATGCCGAGGGAGCGGAGTTTCCTTTCGGTCTTCTTTCCGATCCCGAACATCTTGCCGATGGGAAGCTCCTCCATGAGTTTGGGGATGTCGTCTTTTGTTATCACCACGAGGCCGTCGGGCTTTTCGAGGTCGCTCGCAAGTTTCGCCAAGAGCTTGTTGGGGGCGACGCCGATGGAGCAGGTCAGGCCCATTTCGTCCTTGATCTTGGCCTTTATCCCACAGGCTATGGCGCCCGCCCCCCCGAAGAGCCTCAGCGACCCCGTAACGTCGATGAAGGCCTCGTCTATTGAGTAGACCTCGACCTGGGGGCTGAATTCCCTTAATATCGCGATGATGCGGACCGAGGTGTCGATGTATTTATGGTTGTTGCCCGCGACGAGTATGAGTCCGGGGCAGATCCTCTGGCCCTCGCCCACGGTCATGCCGGTCTTTACGCCTTCGGCCCTTGCCTCGTAGGAGGAGGTGACGATGACCGTCCTCTTTTTTCTCCCGACGACGGCGATCGGCCTTCCGCGGAGTTTCGGGTTCGTGGCCTGCTCGACCTGGGCGAAGAATGCGTCCATGTCGACATGAAGGACGATGCGGTCGGGGTCCGGTCTCTTTCTTTTTCGCCTCGGGGCGATAAACGAACTCTTTACGAGGTCTGTGGGCATAGATCTATTTTCACTCGATATTAGTTTTTTGTGTTTTAGGAATAATCCCAAGATATTTATTACCCTCCCTCCATCTCCACCGATGCGAGATACCAACTCATCTCGCGCTCCCTGTAGCAGAGCTCAAAGAGGTCTCTGCCGTCCGTTACGGAAAAGTGGTGGAGGGTCTCCCTCCCCTCCTTGTCCTTCCATGTGTAGGTGATCTCTTCGACCTTGTATTTTCGCCCTTTCCACACGAACCATCTGGGGAGGACCTTCCCCCTGCCGAATACGGCCCCGACCTTGATTATCTCTCCTATGACGACGACCATTTTTCCCTCAAAAGCTGAAAAACCCTCGTTTTTGGGGCAATCTGCCCCGCTCAAGACCATATTATGGCCTTTTTTAGTATACTTTTTCCCACCAACTTCGTTTAATATAGAGATTTCGTCCCCCTATGTGCCACCCGGCCCTATTCCGGCATCACGAGCCCCCCCTCGATGTCCCTCACCACCCCGATTACCTTCCCGAGGATGGAAAAGCTTATCCCGTCTTCATCGTCGGTCCCGTTTATCGCTTTTATAGCTATCGGCTCCATATCCGGGTTTTCGGGTACGAGGGAGACCCCGCCCGGCCCGAGTTTGTATCGCTTCACGGTTGCCTCCCCGTCGATGAGGACCACCACGATGTCCCCGCTCTCGGCGGCCGACTGGGGCCTCACCAGCACCATGTCCCCCGGGGCGATGTGGGCGCCGATCATGCTGTCACCGTTGATGCGCAAAAGAAAGAGGCCTTCGCCGCCGTCTCTGAGTTCCCCCAGTGACAAATACCCCTCGAGGTTCTCTATGGCCGTGATGGGGGCCCCCGCCGCGACCCTTCCGACCACCGGTATGTCATTTCCGGCCCCTCGGAACGCCCCCTCGGAGACGAGCCTTACGGCCCTCGGGCTCTGGTGTGCCCGCTCTATGTGGCCCTTCCGCTCCAAGATGTCCATGAACTTCTTGGCGCCCTTGGGCCCGGAGATCCTCATGGCCCGGGCGAGCTCCCTCACGGTGGGGGGGTAGCCCTTGTCTCTGATGTGTGCCCGGATAACCCTCAAAGCCTCTTTCTGCCTCTCTGTAAGCTCTTCGGTCATATTGGATATCCTCCTCTTTCGGGGCTTGGCTGAAGCCCTCCCCCCCTTGCCTCGACAAAACCCTCGACCTTTCTTCTCTAAATACGAAAAGCCCTCCCCCTTGTTGGGGGAACGTATGTTACCCTTAGTTAAGTATAGGGTGGGAAGGTGGGTATGTCAAGAAAAAAATGGAGGTGTTTGGGGGGTGGGTTTATAAATCGGCTCTTGGTTATTATCTCTCAAACAGGACTACGAAGTTGGGGACCTTTACCTCCCTACCATCGCCGAGGTCCGGACGATAGCTCCCCCCTCCCGATCTGTCGACGGCCGATGCGCTCCCGCCGCCGTCGAGTGCCCCCACCGTATGACAGCTGTGTATATGTCTCATATACTCATCGCCCTTGGCCAGGGTCGTATCTTTGGATATGACATCGACGATCCCGAGGTCGGAGATGCCGATGAGGTTCCTTGGGACCATCTTTGCTTCTCTCCACCACCTGTAGAGGATGTCGCCGTCTCGGCTCAGGAGGTTCAACTGCAGGGCGTCGACAAAATTGTCCCTCCGATCAAGGTATCGCTTTAGGAGTCTAAGGGTCATCGCACTTATGTGTATCTGTCCACCCCTATCGATGTGGAGGACTCCGTCGCCCTTGCCGGGGATGAAAGGATGCTTTATTTGACCATTTGTTATGAGGAGTCCGCTCGGCGAGCCGTCATCTTCAAAGAAGCTCCCGTTAAAGCAAACATCGGCGCCGGTCGCATCAAGGATCTCTTTCGTCCCCGCGAAGGTCTTCCCGACTACATCGGCGGCGGTTACGATCTTTGCCCTGTATTTTTTATGCTCAGCCTTTGTGACGAAGATGTGGCGGCTCCCCTCCGATACCGCCGTCTCCGTAAATATCCCGTATCTGGGCAGACGGAGACAGCTTTGTGTCAGTATCAGACCGACAGAGCCGACGAGGGCCTTTAGGAAGGTCCTTCTTTTTATCTGAGCCGCTATATTCTCTCTTGATTGCACCGCTTACTATTAATCAAAAATGGAAGTATCCACTAATATCGCAGGCCCGCCCTTTCACCTAGGAGACGTCATGGTGCATGGAGAAAATCTATCGATGGGAGGATTGGGGTAGATAGGATCAGAACGTGTTCTCAGTCCAGCATACACTTTTTTGGTATCAGGCTTTCATCAGGCCGTATATTCACACCGCTTTCCTCGAGGGCCTTTTTGACCATGCTCCCGTCCAGGGCCCGTGGTTTCACATCATCTCTTATAGAAATGGAGGCCGCCGTCCCGGAAGCCTCACCGGTGCTCATGCACGTCCCACTTATTCTCAGAGCAGACTGCGCGACCCTGTCACTTGATATACATCTTCCTGCCACCAGGAGATTATCGATTTTAAGCGGAACCAGACACCTGTAGGGGATATCGAAAGTTGGATGATTATCGTACTTTCCCACTTCCGTGTCGTCGATGGGATGGACATCTATCATATATCGGCATGAAGTGATCGCGTCGTCAAACGCCCTTCCGCTCATCACATCATCGTCGGTGAGGATATATTCCCCCATAATACGTCTGGTCTCCCGCACGTATATGCGGGATGCGGTGTTTGCTACATACGCCGATTTAAAATATGGATGATGTCTTAAGAGGTCCACGGCCTCGGTGATTTGTTTCCTCAGCTTTATATGTGCAGATGTGAGGTCTTCGGCCTTGGTACCATCGATCTTTTTCACATGAGCGAGGTTTACCAGAAACTTCCCGGGGGTTGTCGGCATTGGAACGAGAAAGCTGGCGTCATACGGAAGCTCGTATTCAATCCCCTCCTTTTTTGCAGTTTCCATCAATACGGGTGCAAGGAGGTAGATCCCACCGACGGGAATTGCAGGATTATCTTCCATAGACTTTTCATTATGAAGATGGAAAAGCAGAGAGACGGAAGGCATCAATCCATCCTTTTCTCTCCCCTTCTCAAAAGGGGCGCCAGATGAGGCACATACATCTCCATCTCCGGTACAGTCGATGGCCCTTTTGGCTGTTATCGCTTGTCTTCCGGTTTTATTTTCAAAGATAACCCCCAAAATGACATCATTCTCAATGATTGATTTCACAAAGAGCGTATGAAATAGAATCTTGACCCCTGCTTCGGTCAACATTTCCAGTGCGACGTCTTTAAATTTTTCCACATCATACACATTGGCGAAAGAGAAGTCGTATTCAATGTCTTTCGGTTCATGCTTGATATACCCTCCACGCTCCGCCATTCTATCCATAAATTCCTGTATAATACCGCCTTTGCCCATCATCTCGGGGAGCGGATTGACCAGATATGATGTTGCCGTTCCGCCGAGAAATCCCTCCTGCTCTAATAAGAACGTATCTCTGCCACTTTTTGCAGAAGCCAGTGCGGCAAAGATTCCGGATGTTCCGCCCCCGCATACCAGAATATCCACGTCATCAATAATTGGTATTTCTCGTGCCTCTTCATATATTGTATTCTTCATGTTCTGACCTCCTCCTTTGATTTATTATCTTACATTATGATGGGTGCTCTCTCTGAAATAAAGATTACGTACTAAAAATCTTATTTTTTATTTAGGCTTTTGTCAAATCCTTTCGACCCTATTTTCCCTTGGAGATTTTATATAATAAGGAAGTGGAAGAAACACGGTCATCGTCTTCAGTTTTTTCTATGCGACAAAAAATAGGGGTGAAAAATCTATATGGGGCGCCAAAAGCTAAAAAAAATCTTGACGTATCATCACCAATCATGTAAACCTTAAAGTTCTATCTCAAGGGAATCCTGATAACTTCAAGCTGTTTCGTGGTATAATGATTTGTTGTCTTGTGGGGAAAGACATAAATGTCGGCTGAGCCGGGAAAGGAAAAAGCCCGTTTGAAGGACGCAGTGATAGATAATCTTCTTGAAAGATTGTTTTCTGGAGACAGTTTGGCCGTATCTCGGTTGATAACGATGGTGGAGAACGGTGATCCGGGTGCGAGGGAGGCCATAAAGAAGCTCTACAAGCATGTGGGGGGTGCACATATAGTCGGGATAACCGGCTCCGTTGGAACCGGAAAGAGCTCCCTTATCGCAAAGCTCGCACAGGGCTATAGGAAACTAAATAAGACGGTGGGTATTATTGCCATCGATCCTTCGAGCCCTTTTACCGGTGGGGCGCTTCTTGGAGACAGGGTTAGGATGAATGAGCTTACGGGGGACAAGGGTGTATTCATAAGGAGCATGGGGACGAGGGGTGCGTCGGGAGGGCTTGCAGTCGCCACAAATGATGTTATAAATATCCTGGACGCCTTCAAGAGAGATATAATCATCGTGGAGACGATAGGTATCGGCCAGGACGAAATAGATGTGGAAAGCTTCGTCCATACTCTTGTCGTTGTAACCATGCCCGGCGGCGGGGATGCGATACAGAGCATAAAGGCCGGGATACTCGAGGTCGGGGATATCTACGTAGTCAATAAGGCCGACCGTCCCGAGGCGTCCCGTACCCTCTCCGAGCTCGAATTCATGCTGGAGATGGGGAAAAAAGATGATAAGAAGTGGAAGAGGTGCATCGTCCAGACCGTTGCCACCATGAATAAGGGGATAGACGAGCTCCTCGGCAAGATAGAGGAGCATCGCAGGTATCTAGTCGAGACCGGAAAGATCGATGAAAAGCGAACCCGGCGCTCCAAGGCGGAGCTTCTAAAGATAGTAAATAGAATGGTGACGTTTGCCATCGAAAAGGCCGTGGGTGATGGGGGTGAGCAGAGGGAGCTTTTGGAGAAGATGGCCCTTACCGGCGAGATAGATCCATATACCGCTGCAGATGAGGTGTTCAAACATCTCAACGATACGAACCTAGAAGAATAGGGGAGCGGATTAGCCGGGGTCTGTCGGGGGGGAGTGGGGATATTTCGAGCCGATTCTAAAATAATAAATTTCTCCTTTGAGGGGGAACCAGAAACTTTCATCACGATTTAGCATGATTTTATATAAACTTGCTCTTTGATATTAAGATTTTCTTGTTCAATTATGAGATGTTTATGACCTTTATCTGAGATTTATTTTTTATCTCGATCTATTTGTTGATCTGCTATATATCGGAACTTGCCCTTTTAAGATTCTATCTGTTATTGTCTTTTGAATATTCATCTCGATGGCGTCATCAACTTTTTTTACGAAAGTAGATCCATCTCTCTTTTTAATCCTGTAACCGGATCCTTGTTAACTGCCCTGCGACTACTCTCCTCCTTTATTGTTGAAGATGATAATGCCCGGTTATGGATTAATTCGTAGATCGTGATAAACCACTTAGTCAGGAGTTTTCTGGAACATCGAAAAAGTATTCCAGAATCGTCGCTTCATCTTAATTTTTTTAGAATGCAGATGTCGTGACAATTAGCTTTTTTTAAAAGGAGGTATGGCGAGATGTCCCTTGAAGGTAAAGTAGCATTGGTTACAGGTGGCTCAGGCGGCCTTGGCCGCGTACATGGATTGGTGCTGGCCGAAAACGGCGCAGATGTGGTTTTGACTGGAAATAGAAATATGGAGAAGGTTGAAAAGGCGGCCGATGAGATCAGGGCGAAAGGCAAAAAGGCCTTGGCAGTGAGTATGGACATTTCCGACGAAAGCAAAGTCAAATCGGCCATTGAGAAGATCAAAAAGGAACTCGGCCCTGTTGACATCTTGGTCAACAATGCAGCCTTCGGTATCGTCCGGGCCATAAAGATCGTGGACATGAAAAGGGAGGACTGGGATCGGGACCTGAGTGTAAATCTCACGGGGGCTTTTAACTGTATAAAGGCGGTAATGCCAGATATGGTAGATAAAAAGTGGGGCAGGATCATCAATGTGTCATCGGTGACAGGGACCCTGGGTGGATTCGGGCAGTGCAGCTATGCGGCAACTAAGGCGGGACTGATCGGTTTGACAAAGACAGTGGCACTTGAAGGAGCGAGAGATAATATTACGTGTAACTCTGTGATACTCGGTGTCTTTGACGGGGGGAGCTTTTATGATGTTGCCGAACCCTTTAGGGAGAGGATCATAAAGAGGGTCCCGATGCGAAGGGCGGGCGATCCCGAGGAGTTGAGCAACGTAGTCGCCTTTTTGGCGTCAAAAGAGTCGAGTTACGTTACCGGTACGGAAATTGTTGTAAGCGGAGGAATAGACCTGTTTACATTCTAATTTCGATGGCTCTTTGGATTTGGAATAAAAAAATGTTTCTATCATAGGCCAGATATATAGTAGTATAGGCTGTTATTGTTTTCGATAAATGCGGAAAAGGAGGGAAGACAAGTGAGAAAAGTAGCAGTAGTTGGGGCGGCTCAGACGAATTTTACAGCCGCACAGGAAAAAACCGAGGTGGAGCTCTTTGCCGAAGCGGCTACAGATGCGATCTTGGGGTCAAATCTTAAGCCCAAGGATATTCAGGCCCTATTTGTTGGGAATGTGCTTGGGGATTTCTCCGAGGGTCAGGGTATGGTTCAGGCCTTCGCCGCAGAAAATATCGGATGTAAGGGGGTACCCGCCTCCAGATATGAGGGCGCATGTGCATCGGCTTCCATGGCGATCAGGGATGCCTATATGTGGGTCGCTTCAGGGTTCTATGACATAGTCTTGGCAGGAGGCGTGGAGCGTGCCGCAACAATGGGCACACCACTTGCGACAAGGACTTTTGCCATGTTCAGCGACAGCCGGTATGAATTCCCATCGGGCATTACGTTTCCGGCGGTCTTCGCGATGTTGGCGCATCTCTATGCCAGTAAATATAAGATACCGCTTGAAAAACTGAAAGAGCAGATGGCAATGGTGTCGGTACAATCCTACAAGCACGGCATGCACAATCCGAAGGCTCAGATGAGAAAGGAAGTGACGATTGATGATGTGCTGAAATCGTTTATGGTATCCACACCGATTCAGCTCCACGATTGCTGCCCGTTTTCCGACGGGGGGGCGGCGCTTGTCCTCTCATCGGAGGACGTGGCGAAGAAGCTCACGGACAAGCCTGTGTACTTCATGGGAGTCGGCCAGGCGTCCGCAGGCCCGCTCTGTAATCAGAAGGAACATCTCCCGAGGATATATTCGAGGGAGTTATCGGCAAAACAGGCGTATGATATGGCGGGGATAACCCCCGACGACGTCGACGTCTTGGAGTTGCACGACTGTTTTTCAATCGCAAGCCTCATCGCAGCGGAGAGTCTGGGCTTCTTTGATTTCGGGAAATCCGGAGAGGCGTGGATGAAGGGAGAGGCCGACATCGGTGGAAAGATAGCTATAAATCCGTCCGGCGGACTCAAGGCAAAGGGGCATCCGATTGGTGCCACGGGAGCGGGGCAGGTATATGAGGTCGTAAGGCAGCTCAGAGGAGAGGTGGAGCCCGAGAGGCAGGTTGAGGGTGCAAAGATCGGGATGACCGATACCCTCGGTGGTGACGGCGGAACCTTGGTTAATCTTATCTTGAAGAGAGGTTGGTAGAGATGGAATATAAGCTTATCTTTCAGGATTTTAATAAGGCACTCAAGAAGGGTAAACTTCTGGGTCTAAAGTGTGGAGATTGCGGCGCAATCACCGTCCCGCCGAAGATGGTATGCACAGAGTGTGCAGGAACCAACCTCGAGATCACCGAGCTCGGCGGAAAAGGAAAAATTCAGACCTTTACGGCAAACTACGTTGCCGCCGAGGGGCGGGAATGTGAGGCCCCGTATACCATCGTAATGGTCGAACTCGACGAGGGGCCTTGGGTTATGGGAAACTTGATCGACATAGATCCCAACAAGGTGGATATGGGGTTGATCGGAAAGAGGGTCAAGATGGGGGTCAAGGTATTCCCCGGAGATAAATACTCGGCAGGTGACATGGCAAGACCCCTCTTCAGCTTTGAATAGCGATTGGGAGGTTTTTCCCGGCTCTGGCCGGAATCATCACCCGAAATAAGGGTGGGGGAAGGAAAAATCTCCGATAAAAAGGTGGGAGAAGAGGGAGAAGGGCGTTTAATCTCTTGTTACAAGGACTATGCCTTCGGAAGATCGAAGGAAATTAGAAAATCGTGTTCCGAAAGGTAAAACAAAAGGAAGATAATGGCCGAGGAAAAGAAGAAATCGATAAACAGGCCCAAGGGGATGTATCCTCTGAGGTCTCGTATAGACGAGGTCTATAAGCTGACCGTAGAGGCAATGCGGGCGGGAAAGCCCACGGCATGGTCGATGGTCAACTGGTGGGAGGGCGACGCCGTCATTATGGCTATGGGTATCGAGGCCGTATACCCCGAGAATTACGGGGCGGTCTGCGCCGCAATGGGGGCCGCCCAGTCGTATCTCGATATCTCCGATTCGGAGGGTTTCCCCACCCACATGTGCGGTTATGCGAGAAACGGGATCGGCTACGCCGCAAGGATGAAACAGCTCGGTGAGATACCACCGGAGGCGCCGATGGGGGGAATGCCGAAACCGGTGCTCCTAATGGCTGCAGGGAGTCTGTGCGACACGCGATTCAAGTGGTTCCAGGCAATGGGGCGCTATCTCGACGCACCGGTGTGGACCCTTGAGCTCCCACAGCCGGGGGTGGAAGAGGGGCTGATGGAGGGTGCCCAAGAGAACAACATAAAGTTTATGGTAAAGGAGCTCCGTGAGCTCGTAAACTTTGTGGAAAGGCTCCTCAAAAAGAAGATGGACTGGGACCGGCTTGAGGAGATCGTCGCTGATATAATCGAGATGAATCGGATCTGGTATGAGACCAACGAGCTTCGTAAGGTAGCCCCATGTCCCATGCATTCCAGAGATTTCTGGACCTGTATGACCGGATGCCTCTATCCCGCGGGTGATCTTAAGGTTCTCATAAAGCTCTATCAGGATCTATACGACGAGATAAAGGAGCGGGTCGAAAATAAAGTAGGGGCGGTGGAGAACGAGAAATACAGGATGGTCTTCGGCGAGCTGCCGCCGTGGCACAGCCTTAAGATATTCGACCGTCTGGCGGAGCGGGGGTGGAACTTCGTAATCGAGAGCTGGGCGTATCACCCCCCGAAACCGATTGATCTGAGCAAGATAGGTGATCCGCTCGAAAAAATGGCGAGATTTACCTACCAGTGGCTCACCGGCTATTACGAAGAGGCCAAAAAACTAAAAGAGTGGTGGGGGTATTTTGCTTATCCATATCTTGAGTACGCAAGACAATACCGGTGTGACGGGGCGCTGTTTCACCCCCTGATCACTTGCAGGACGGCCACAAATCACCTGTATCTGGCACAAGACCGTCTCATGAAGACGCTTAAGGTCCCATCGCTTATTGTAGAGGGGGATATCGTTGATCTTAAGCTCTTCGACCCCGAGGATGCCATGCGAAAGGCCGAGGCGTTCGAGGAGACGATGGAGCATAATCGCGAGGCGAGGAAGAAGGAGGGATTTGACTGGTAGCATCTCCTTGCAACTTTTTATCCTTGGGACAGATATAGGGACTGTTAGATCCATCCCTCGAGACCTTAAGATCTCCGGGGAGGTTCGGTTTTTATCTTGAGATTATGAAATTCTAAATATGAGGTAGTTTTACATGGCTTCAGGGGAAAGCAGTGGAATTGTGAAGGCAAAAGAGATCTATGAAGACAGGTCAAAGAGGGCCAAGGAGCTAAAAGCGGAAGGCAAGAAGATAATAGGATACCTGTGTATCTATCCCGTAATTGAGATGATAACGGCGGCGGGTATGGTGCCCTTCAGGCTCTTCGGCGACATAAGTGAACCGAGGACAAAGGTCGAGGCGTGTCTCCCCACGGTGGTGTGCCCCTATCTTCGCAGTACTCTAGATATCGGGCTCAAAGGGAGATATGATTGCCTAGACGGTGTGGTGATGGCCCATGCCTGTGAGGTGGCCGAAAAGCTTTCCCACATCTGGAAGATCTACCTCAGTCCGAAATTCTCGTTTTTCATCGACACCCCCCATACCACACACAAGGCCGCCGTGGAACATATGGGGGAACTACTTTCCGATTTCAAAAAGGCGCTTGAAGAATTTACCGGAAAGAAAATTATAAAAGAGACACTCAATAATGCTATAGAAGAACACAACGAGCAGAGAAGACTCATAAGGGAATTATACGAGCTGAGAAAATCCAATCCGCCCCTTATATCAGGATCGGAGATCCTCAAAGTAATCGTGGCCGTCATGAGCATTCCAATAGGCGAGGGAAACGAGCTGATAAGGGAAGTCATCGGTGAGGTCAAGTCGAGAGATAAGAGGCCTGAAGATGGGCCGAAAAGACTTCTGATCTGGGGGAGCATTATCGACGATGATTCTCTTTACAGGCTGATCGAGGATATAGGAGCGGATGTAGTGATGGACGATACCTGTGTCGGCTCTAGGGCCTATTTTTCCGATGTCGAGCTGACTTCCGATCCGATAGAGGGTCTAGCCCGTCATTACCTTTTGGACCTCAAATGCCCGCGGACGTTTTTCGAGACAGATTTGGGCGAGACAAAAAAGGACTATATGGCGGATCTCAAAAACAGGTTCGAATATATCAAGGATTATGCAAAGGGGTGGGGCGCAGATGGGATAATCCTCCACTCACTGAGATATTGTGATATCCATTCATATGAGGTCCCGGGACTTAGAGACTACCTTGAGCTCGTCGGTATCCCAAATATTTACATTGAACCAGATTATACAAAAGCCGCCCTCGCACCATTGAGGACGAGGATCGAGGCGTTCCTGGAGACCCTCGATTAGATAACGGGTGTGTTGAAGGGTGAGGGAGGGAGGAATGCCCGGTTTATTGGGGCAGCTATAATTAGAATTGGAAAAGAACCCAATTTATTTTAGGACGAATATTTTAGTGTGTTAGTGAGTTGGAGTTTTTTGGGGGGGAGAAAAATCTACTATGCCGGGATAGATATCGGCTCCACCATGACCAAGGTGGTGATCATTGATAATGACGAGCAGGTGCTCTCTTCAGTAATAGGTCCCACGGGGCCCGAACACCGCCACCTCGCCGCAGATGTCATGACGGAGGCGTTGGGCCGTGCCGATATATCCATCGATGATATATCGTATGTTGTCGCCACGGGCTACGGAAGGATCAACGTTCCGTTTGCGGATAAAGAGATTACCGAACTTACCTGTCATGCGAGGGGGGTGTCGAGTTTCTTCCCAGACGTCAAGACAGCCATAGACATCGGTGGGCAGGACGCAAAGGGGTTGAAGGTCAAGGGTGGGAAGCTCATTGACTTTGTCATGAATGACAAGTGCGCCGCCGGAACCGGTAGATTCCTTGAGGTGCTTGCGGAAGCACTGGGGCTCAAGGTGGAGGATCTGGGGAATATCGCAGAAGGGGCGAAGGCCTCCTGCGAAATATCGAGCACCTGCACGATATTCGCCAAACAGGAGGTCATATCGCTGATCTCCTCCGGAAAGCCGATCTCCGACATCATAGCGGGGCTATGTGACTCCATCGCCGTAAGGGTAGTCAGGATGATAAGGAGGCTAAAGGTAGAGCCTGAGGTGGTGCTTACCGGGGGCGTCGCGAAAAATATCGGGGTAGTAAAGGCCGTTGGCCGCCATCTAGGGTGTGATGTAAAAGTCCCAAACGAGCCCCTGATCTCTGGAGCGTTGGGAGCGGCCATCCTTGGGAAAGAGTATATGCTCAAGGCGATAAAGGAGAATAAATCTATCCCGAAGAGGAAACGCATCCTTGAAGAGCCCACCTTCTACAGTTGAGGAGTTTTACACGTGGCATGGTTTATGGGCATAGATATTGGCTCGGAGGCGGGCAAGGGGGTCTTGACCAAGGATGGGAAATTGTCCGCCTATCATATACTCCCTTCGGGATTTCAATATAAAGAGACCGCAGAAAAGCTTAGGGATGAGCTAGTGAAGGGGGCGGGATTATCCACCGGTGAGATAGCTTGTGTTGTGGCAACGGGCCAGGGAGCACAGAGCGTTGACTTTGCCGATGAAAAGGTAGATGATATCAGGTCATGCGCCAGGGGGATAATAAGTATGTTTCCCTCGGTGAGGACTATAATAGATGTCCAGGGGCAGTCGAGCAGGATAGTTCGTGTAGGTGAGGGGGGGCGCGTGACCGATTTCGTGTTCAGTGAGAAGTGTGCGGCCGGAAGCGGGCAGTTTCTCAGTATCATAGGTAACGTCCTTCGTGTGAATCTTGATGAGATCGGCGAGATATCGCTGAAATCAAAAAGCCCGGTTCAATTCACAACGGGGTGTGCGGTATTCTGGGAGACCGAGGCGATATCGAGGATATCCGAAGGCTTTTCGAGAGAAGATATCCTTGCCGGCCTGCACATGGCGATGGCGAAAAAGATCTCCTCGCTCACAGACAGGGTGGGCCTCGAGATGGATTGTGCCATAAGTGGGGGAGGAGGTCTTGACATAGGACTTGTGAGGTTTATAGAAGATGAGTTGAAAGTTAAGTTATTGGTACCTGAAAACCCAAGAATAGTAACTGCTTTTGGGGCGGCGATAATGGCCGCCGAGATATGTAAGGAGGATTTATCATGGGTCAAGAGAAGACGACAAAACAAATCTTAGAAGAACAGCAAAAAAACAAGAAAAGGACCCCCCTTTATAACCCTCAGGCTCTAAAGGATATAGAGAAGACCTTCGGTGAGTGGAAAAATACGAAGGTCAGAGAGGCTGACCGGGAAAACTGGGAGGTGTCCCCCCACACCATTATGGGGTCCGAGATCCCGAAAAAGATGATCTATACTCCCCTCGATGTATCTGATCTCGATTATCTCGAGGATCTGGGTAACTCCGGAGAAGAGCCTTACACCAGGGGCATCCACCCGAATATGTACCGCGGCAGGGCCTTTACCATGCGCCCGCTTCCCGGTGCGGGATCGCCCATCGAGATGAACAAAAGGTTCAAGTTTCTAATCGAGCGCGGAGCCACCGGCATAGGCCTCGCCCTCGATCTGGCTACGGTGCAGATGTTCGATTCCGACGAGCCCGAATCGAGAGGACAGGTGGGTGTCGTCGGAGTCCCGATCGACTGCGTCCAAGATATGGAGGAGATCTTCAAAGATCTACCCCTCGATAAGATAAGCGTTGCCGTCATAACTCATTACCCTAGGAACACGGCGATCCTGTTTCCTATGTATCTCGTGATGGCCGAGAGAAGGGGCATCCCGTGGGATAAGTTGATAGGGAGCGTCCAGAACGATTTTATCATGGAGAACGCCGTCCGAGGGGCATCGGAATATATACCGCCGAGAGATACATTCAGGGTTCAGTGTGACAATATAGAATTTATCAGAAAGGAAGTCCCGCAGTGGAGTTACATCACGCTAAACGGCTATAACTTGAGGGAAGAGGGGACTTCAGGTATTACCGAGATGGCCGTCGCCATAGCAAATGCCATCGAGATCTTAAATGAAATGATAAGAAGGGGCCATGATGCGGACTGGGCCGGGCGGAGGATAGCCTTCTTCTGGTCGTTCGGCAACGATTTCTTTGAGGAGGTCGCAAGGCTCAGGGCCGTCAGGAGGCTCTGGTATAAGATAATGAAGTACCGGTTCAACGCCCAGGATCCCAGATCGATGTGGCTCAAGTGCCATATACAGACATCCGGCATTTCGCTCATGCGCGAGGAGCCCCTAAATAACATCATAAGGGCGGCATATCACGGGCTCTCGGCGGTCTTGGGGGGAACCCAGTCGCTTCATGTCGATACTTACGATGAGGCATACTCGGTTCCATCGGAGAGGACGCTTTTACCATCGGTAAGGACCCAGCAGATCATCGAGGCCGAAACGCAGGTCACGCAGGTCGTCGATCCCTTGGCGGGATCCTTCTATGTGGAGTCTCTGACCAATGAGGTCGAAAGGAGGATCCTCGATGAGCTCGAAGAGATCGAGAAGATGGGCGGGATCGTAAACGCCGTTGAGAGCGGCTGGTTGCACAGTGAGATAGCGAATTTCATCCAGCGGGAACACAGGATGATCGAGTCAGGCGAGATAAAAGTGGTCGGCAGAAATGTCTATCAGGCAAAGGATGTAGAGCTTCCGCCCATCGAGCCGAGCAAGTTCAGGGAAGAGGTCCATAGGGATATGGTTGCAAAGCTCGCTCGTCTCAGGGAAAAGAGGGACAATGAGAAGGTCGAGAGCGCCCTTCGTGCCCTCGTTGATGCGTGCAAGAAAGGGGAGAATATCACGTACTACACCGTCGAGGCGGCCAGGGCCGATGCCACCGAAGGGGAAATGCGAAGGGCATTCACCGAGGCGTTCGGTACATGGAGACCCCCGATATTTACATAGGAGATCACGGAGGATTTTCGAAAAATGGCAGATAAGACTATTAAGGTACTAATGGCGCAGTTCAGCTTGGAGACTCACACAAGGGGCCTATTTACTGTTGCGGGGATGTTAAGAGATGCCGGTATGGAGGTTATTCTTTTGGGCAATGCGTTACCTTCTCATATCGTCGATACGGCCGCAGACGAGGATGTCGATGTGATCGGGATCAGCACCTACTGCGGAGGTGAATTGGTTCTGGGCAAAGACCTTATAGATGCTGCAAAGAAAAAGGGAATATTTGACAGAACCGTATTCGTTATTGGGGGAATATTTCCTCCCGAAGATGAGCCGGAGCTTTTTAAGATAGGTTTTAACGGTGTGTTCCCGCCGGGGGCAGTGTCTTCTCGGGAGGTGATTTGTGGCCTGATAAAAGATTCCGTCGCAAAGAAGACTGGGGGGTAAAAAAAGAGGACCGAAAACGGCGACCAATTTTTTTATTCCTGGATGTTTTGGGGAAGGCACCACTCCGATTATTTGAGGGCAAACTGTTCCATGACGTCTGTCTTTTTGGCATCGTATTTTAAGATTATCCGAAAAGGCGAGATCAAAAGGCTCATTAAAATCATGTCTATCTATAAAGATATCTTTGGAGATCGACGGGTATTTGCTATTTTACCGTGGATCTCCATTTTTTTATCCAATTTGCGATATGTCTCACAGAAAAATGGAGATATCCTTAGATGATAGCTCGCGATTTTTTTCGTTGACAAAGCGTTATTATACTGATATTGCCCTTTTTGTAAATAATATAAGGGGATAAAAATCATGGCAAAAGACAAGCTATCTTTTGGTGAAAAGGTGGGCTTTGGTGTCTGCGACGTCGGGGGGAACCTATTTTTTACTGCAATCGCATTCGTATTTTTATTTTACCTGACCGATACGGTGTTGATAGCCCCGGCGCTCGCCGGTGTTATCGTCGCCGTCGGAAAGATCTGGGACGCGGTTACCGATCCTGTAGTCGGTTACATATCGGACAGGACCGAGACAAGATGGGGGAGGCGAAGGCCGTTTATTCTTATCGGATCGGTTCCCCTCTTTGTCACGATGGCCATCATGTTCATAAATCCCCTGCTTTTTTTTGATAAGGTCTCATTTTTGAACCCCGAGGTCTTCAGCAATACATTTGTCTGGGCGGACGCCCTGTGGAATCCAAAGGAGCACCAGACTTTTCTCTTAATATGGGGAATTTTGTTCTTCTGCCTTCTCAACCTGGCTTACACCCTTGTCAATATCCCTTACAGTTCTCTGACACCGGAGCTCACCCGCGACTACCACGAGCGCACGGTTCTGAACGGCTACCGTTTCGGTTTCGCCGTCTTTGGGACGCTCTTGGGGGCGGGCGCGGCGTTTCCGATCATCTATGCATTTGGCAACTATAATATCGGTTTTGCGGTGCTCGGGGCGATCTTCGGGCTGGTCATGATGATCACGGCGTTGATTACCTTCTTTTCGGTTAGGGAACCAAAAAAACATGGTAAAAAACCGACTAAGGGATTTTTCGAGACCTACCTTAAGGTTTTTAAAAACAAGCCCTATCTCCTAATCCTTTTTACTTATGCACTCCACATAACAGGCATTACCATTGTTACCGGTGTTGCCGTCTACTATTTCAAATACGTCCTAGAAGCTGAAAAGGAGGTAACAACTGCTATGCTGATCCTCTTGGTTACCGCAATGTTGTTTATTCCGGTCAGCGTAATAGTTGGGAAAAGGGTCGGCAAGAAGATGGTCTACGGTATAGGTATGGGGATTTTCGCACTCGCTATATCGATAATTGGCACCCTTGGAAATATAATGCCGATAAATTTCTCGTTCGTAATGATGTTTGTGGCCGGAATTGGCCTCGGCTTTACCTACGTGATGCCCTATGCAATCGTACCCGACGCTATCGAATACGACTATCTTTTGACCGGGGAGCGTACCGAAGGAGCCTTTTACGGTATATGGACTTTCATGCTCAAGATCGGCCAGGCCCTCGCCCTGGCTATCACCGGAATCGTTCTACAGTTGACCGGGTATCAGGAAAATGTCATACCGCAACCCGAACCGATGGCAAATTTTGGTATCCTAGTACTGATTGGGTCAGTACCGGCAGCTATTTTCTTAATTGCGATTTATACGCTATACCATTACCCAATTACTGAAGATAGATACAAAGGGATCCTCGCCGAGATAGAGAAGATGGAGGCGAAAAAATAGAAGACACTTTTCTCTAAAGCTTCTGAGCCTGTGATCTTGACCTCTGGCGTGGTCGGATAATTCGTCGAGCCGTTTTATATTGCTATATTGTTTTTCCCTTGCCGGAAACGACATGGGCAGGGGATTTTAGTCATCTCATTCTGTTTTTTCCTCAAGCGCAAAAACGCCTTTTTTGACAAATCGGTATTTCTTTAGTATCTTACTTTTTGTATAATTATAGATAGAAGAGAAAAGCTGTTTTCTTCACATTTTATGTCATGCCAAAGATACCCTGAAAATTTGATAAAATCAGAAACAGGAGGGCAGAAATGAGTGAAAAATCACGACCGTTTTCGAGATTAAGGGAACACCTCGGTTTTGATACCGAACCCGAAAAAGACAAGGGTGAACCACCTGTCACGCCTTCCGAAGAGACCGCATCCCCGAAGAAGGACAAAAGTGTCGGATCCGATGACGAGCCAAAAAAGATGAAAGAGAGAATCTCCGAACAGAAACAGGAAGTCAAAGAGATGCTTGATCACATGATCATGCCGGAGGAGAGGACCTTAAGAAATTACATCAGCATGAATTTCTGGAAAAGTAAGAGAGATGAGTACAGAAATATCAAGGAGAAGGAAAAGGAGGATCTGAACGTTTACAAGGTGCTGTCGGAGGGTGCCAGACCCACAATAGAGTATTATATCCTAACAATACTTTCTTGTATAATCGCCACCAGTGGGCTGATTGTAGGTTCCACGGCGATAATTATCGGCGCCATGATCGTCGCCCCCCTCATGACCCCTATCCTCGCCTTCTCCCTCGGGGTGATATGGGGTGATTTGAGGCTCGTGAGGACTTCTTTGGGGTCGATCCTTAAAGGAGCGGCGGTGGCCGTTCTCATCGCTGCAGTGATGACCATTTTCGTACCTGAAATTTCATACTCACACGAAATAATCGCAAGGACCAAGCCGACCCTCTACGATATCATCGTCGCCATCGCCTCCGGCCTCGTGGGCGCCTATGGATATGCGAACAAAAAGATCAGCAGCGCCCTTGTGGGGATTGCCATCGCGGTGGCATTAATGCCTCCACTGTGTACGATCGGCATCGGTTTGGGGAGCTTCGATATGGATGTCACGGTCGGCGCTGCAACACTTTTCGTCATCAACCTTGTTGGCATTTCGCTTGCCGGTGCTGTTGTTTTCTGGGCCATGAAGATTCACCCGATACACGCCGATGAGGAGGAGGTCAAGAGGAGGGCCCTATTT
>CAZDOD010000018.1:0-13340 GCA_964506935.1 uncultured Thermodesulfobacteriota bacterium
TGCTGCTCTGCGTGCCTTCAAGATCTTTGATGAGAGCAAATGGATACAGGAGCTTGGGCTCTACATGTCTACGGGCACAATCTGGGAGGGGAAAGACCTGACGAAGCTAGAGCTGACTTACAATAATGTCGAGCTTATCTCCACCATCCTATTGATATCGGAGCTCCAGCCCTATATGGAGGGTGAGAGGAAGATACTGTCGGCGTATCATATGACCACCTTTATGAACAGGCTCCTCGAGATAGCGAGTCTCGAGCGATATCCTGAAAATGAGGAGTCGGGAAGGTCGATATACTCGCCCCAGATAGTGTTCAGCGTGAAGATTATTCTGAGCGAGACCAAGGGGAACGGGAGCGCCGGGGGCGTATTTACATACCTCATTCTCGCAGACAACGACTGTATCGAGGAGTGGGAGGTTGATCACACCCTGCATAGGATAAGGATCGAAGACACGTTGCCTAAGGGCTTCCACTATGTCCCCGGAAGCACGAGGATAAACGGGACATTTGCACCCGATCCGATAGGGAAAGAGACGCTCAACTGGTACTATCCTAAGCTCAGGGACAGCGGAAGGATCGTCCTCAGATACCAGGTGGTTGCCGATGAAAATATTCCTCACGGGATCATCGTAAACGACCTCGATATAATCTCGTTCTGGGTCTACAACGGCGTCCTCTATCCGTGTGACGGCTTTGTAGAAGAGGGCGTGATGATTTATGATGAGGTCGAGATACTAGATGAGCTTGGGGACGGGAAATGTGTGCCGTGTGATCCCGAAGAGTTGAAGAGGATACAATACAGGTAACTTATAAATCTTCAATTTAATTCAAATACAAAGGGGGGGAGAATTCCCCCCCCTTTTTTTGTATCACTCTTTAGAACCGATGGATGGAAGGATACAGGAGTATTGGTTTTAGGAAAAGAGTCTATTCTGTATGGCCTTTGACTTCTTTCGGTGTGTTTCTAAAGTGTCCATCACAATCTCTTCGGGATACCTGTGAAATAAGATAATACCGATAAGACACATGATGCTCACCACGGGCCCTGTAAGCCTTACGCCCAGAGGCCTTTCCAGATTGTTCCCAAAGACGAATAAGAGAGAAAACAGGATCAATGTCGATACCCCGAGGTTGATCTTCATTAGGAAGGCCTGGATTGCGAAGTGGATCGCCTCCCTCTTGCTCCTGTTCTTTATTCCGTCATATTCGGCGAGGTCAGACAACATTGCGTTTGGAATGACAAAAAGCACGGAGATCGGGATCCCCATGAGGCCGAAGATGATGATGGTCTGATATGTAATGGGGATCGGGACGATTTCTGCCCCGAGGAAATATATCGCGCCGGAAGATATGGCAAATATAACAAGGGCGATGATCATTATTGTCCTCTTCTTGATGTGGTGGCTTAATAGGTTCACGATGGGTAAAAAGATCAATGCGACGATAAGGGCCGAGCCGAATATCAGAGACGAAAAGGCCTCGCCTCTTTTTAAGAGAACCGCGATATAGTATCTTGAGGACTGATAGATGACATTTATGGCGAACCAGAAGCAGATGATCCCGAAGAGGTAATAGAGGAGTTCTTGGTTTTTGAGTGTAAGTCTAATCGATTCAGTAATTTTTATTCGGGTGGGAACCGAATTAGAATAACGTTCTTCATCTATCGGGAGTGCCCCAAGGTAACACAATATGAGAGCTGTGATACTCAAGATTACAACGATTAGCTTCAGGGCGCCCGCCCTTCCCATCCCCAGTCCTTCGAGGACATCCCAGATGAAATACTTCGCGATCATGACGATTATTATCCCCCCTATGATGAAGGCCGCCTGGATCGTTACGAGATTTGAGCGTTCCCTGTTGGTGTGTGTGAGCTCCGGTATCAGTGCGAGCCACGGTATTACGTAGACCGTAAAGAAGAAGAGCAGGATGCCGAGAATGACGGCCATATAGACGGCATTTAACGTGCTTACAGTTTCCGCCGGCGGATAAAACAAAAGGAGGACGGCCATTATCAGAGGTAGGCCCCCACGGATTAGGAATGTCCTTCTCCTGCCAAGCTCCGACTCGCTCCTGTCGCTCAAATGTCCGATAATTGGGTTGGATACGGCTTCAACAAGCCTGCCGAACACTATTATAAGCATGGATGTCGGCAAGAAAAACCAAGACGTCCCGTTCGAGATGAGCTTAGGCATACCCGATCCCTCAGGTGGGAGATATAAATACAACATAAAGCTTATCCATATCATTGTAACTATGGAAAAACCCATGCCGCCGCTAGAATAGAGGATTTTACTTTTTGTCGAAAGATTATTGTCTGAATTTTTTTTCTTTAATGCCTTCATTTACTGTCCACCTTTGAGATTGATGTAACTTTGTAAGGAGTATTTCCCCCCCCTTTTTTTTAGCCCGTTTAATATAGAGATTCTAAATTTTATTAAAGCTAAAACAATAAGAATCCTTTGTCAACTGATTTTTTGAATCTGATCTAAAACGATAAAACTCGTTTTTTGATCCCTATTCTATTGACACCGCACTTACGTTTTCATATACTCTGATGGATTATTAGATCTTCAGTATCGAGTTTTTTGGTTTTCGAAATAAGGGGGACCCTGGCTATGACAAATAGATTATCGGAAGAGAAGGCAAAGGAGCGGGCAAAAGAGCTGATGCTGAGGGGTTATCATTGAGGCCCTGCAGTCCTACAAGTTTTGTGGGAATCATTTGACATGGGCTCAGAAGATATCCTGTGGGCCGGTATCCCGTTTATCGGCGGTATAGGAGGCCGGCAGGAGGCACCCTGCGGGGCAGTAAGTGCGGGGGCGCTTTCTGTCGGGGTTCTAAATAGGGCCCCTATATCAGACAAGCAAAATGCAAATGTTGCTCGTCACCGCGCACGTCTGGAGGCCACGGGGATTGTCGGCGGTTTCACCGAAGAATTTGGTCACATCACCTGTAGGGACCTTGTCGGGTTCGATTTTGCAAAACCCGGTGAGTACCAGCGTTTCCTCGAATCGGGCGTATGGAAAGACAAGTGCATGAGGTACGTCCAGTTCGTCATAGAGAAGGTTTTTAGCTTTGAGGAGGCGAGGGGGGCTGACCAGAGGGTGGAAAGGGTCACGATCTATACCAAGCCGGGCTGCAAGTTTTGCGAAGAAGCGATGCGCGACATGGACGGGAGGGGTGTCTCTTATGAAGAGATAAGCATAGAAGAAAACGCCGAGGCTAAAGATACGGTCATGCGCCTTTCCGAGGGATCGGGGATTGTCCCAGTAATTGTATCCGAGGGCGGAGATGTCAAAGTGGGCTTCGGCGGGGGCTGAACCGTCTGAAAGGCGGCGGTTCGTCGTTATAAAAAAATTCACTTAGAGCAGATTTGAGAGATCGAAGATGAAAAATAGGGTATTGATCACTGGTGCGTCAAGGGGGATAGGGGAGGCGATCGCCGTCTTTCTCGAGGAGATGGGTTTTTCTGTCGTGGGGACGTCACGGAATCCAAAGATAAAGACCGGAGATGAAAAAAAGGTGTCATTTCCCCTCATAGCGATGGACGTTACCGAAAGTGGCTCTGTAAAGGGGGGCATAAACGAAGCGCTCGATATCCTCGGCGGTGGGATTGATATCCTGATCAACAATGCCGGGATAAGCCATCTGGGCCCGTTTGAAGAGATGCCGGATGAGCAGGGGAGAAAGATAATTGAGACAAACTTTTTCGGCATCGCAAATGTTATCCGAGAGGTTCTTCCGATCATGCGGGGGGCGGGCGGGGGCCTCGTCATCAACATCAGCTCGCTTGCGGGGATGGTCGGGATCCCCTTTCAATCTTTCTATGCCGCAAGCAAGTACGCCCTTGAGGGGTGGACCGAGTCGATACGTATGGAGCTTTCGCCCCAGAAGATTTCCGTCGTCCTTGTCGAGCCCGGTGATATTAAGACCAACATCGCAGATCACCACCTCGTCTGTGAGACAAATTCGCCCCACTACTCTGACCCGTTCAGGAACACATGCAGGGTTATCCGCGGCAATGTCGACAGTGCAGGGTCGCCTGAGGATGTGGCGAAGGTGGTTTATAGAGTTATCAAGAGACACAAAAGGGGAAAAAAGCCGAAGATCAGATACCCCGCGGGGAAGGGTGCGGCCATCAACGCCTTTTTGCTGAAGTTCGTCCCCGATGTTTTCAAGGAGATAATCCTCACGAGATATTATGACCTTCATAAGAAACCGTAGACTATAAATATCAAAAGTCAAATCGATAATAAAAGGAAGGTTTGTGGACATTAGAGTCGGAACGAGCGGTTTTTACTTTGACGACTGGGCGGGGGCGGTCTATCCCATCGGCCTGAACAAAAAGGATTGGCTCATATTTTATGAGAGGGAGCTTAATTTTAGAGCCCTCGAGGTGAACTACACATACTACACCCTCCCATCCGCAAAGACCCTCGAGTCAATGAGCCAAAAGACCTCACGAGATTTCGACTTTGTGATCAAGGCACACAGGTCAATGACCCACGATCTTTGGGCGGACAATCGAAGAAGTGAGATGTTAGATAACACCGATAGCTTCAAGATGTTCAAGGACGCCCTCTCTCCTCTCATCGATGAGGGCAAGCTCGCTTGTGTCCTGGCACAGTTCCCCTATTTTTTCTATAGAAACAGTGACAACGAGGACTATCTGGTAAAATTCAAAGAAAGGATGGGGGATATCCCCACCGTGATAGAATTCAGGAACAGGGCGTGGCACGGGGATTCTGCCATCGATATTCTAAAAAGAAACGATCTCGGTTACTGTATCGTTGACGAGCCGAAGATCCGGGGGCTCATGCCCTATAATCCCGTTGTAACAAGCGATATCGCCTACTTCAGGTTCCACGGCAGGAACAATAACTGGTACAATGCCCCCCTCGAGGTACGCTACGACTACCTATATTCTGAAGGCGAGCTCAAGGATTTCATCTCCGATATACTCAGCCTCGCAGGACAAGCGCCCAAGACGATGGTGTTTTTCAATAACTGCCATGCCGGGCAGGCGGCAAAGAACGCAATTGAGATAGCAAGGATGCTTCTTGAAGAAGAGTAGTTAAAATAGATTTTTTCGATTCAACATCTTGATATCGGAACTTGTCTTTGATTCAAGTCTGAACGGAAGGAAGGAGAATCCACATGTCAGATAAAAAGAGAGATATCGATATACTCTTTAAGCCCATCGGGACGATAAGAACTCCTTATAAAGAGAGGGCGCCCTACCAGCCCATCGAGAGGGACATCGGTGAAGGAAAGTTCCGCCTGATTTTGGAGCCGGAGTACGAGGAGGGCCTCAGTGAACTGTCAAAGTTTACATATATATACGTCTTGTCTTACCTCAATCGGGCGGTTAGGGGGGGGAAGATGACGGTTTCTCCCCCTTGGGCCGGGGGCAAAGTGGTGGGACTCTTTTCCAGCAGGTCCCCAAACCGACCGAATCCCATAGGGCTTTCTATAGTAAAACTTCTCAGTATTAATGGGACAGAAATATTCACATCACCCATGGACATCTTCGACAATACACCTCTCCTTGACATCAAGCCGTATTTCAGGGAACTCGACGCAAAAGAAGACGCCAATTACGGGTGGTTGGATGAGATGGAAGGGAGAGAGCATCTTATTCTCCACATCCGGGGTGTGCCCCATGGAAACGAGGGACATACGCATGAGAGAGATGGTAACGACAGCGACCATGGAAACGAAGACGATTGACATTACAGTAAGGTACTTTTTAACTTGCTGTAAACGGGTGTTTCGTGTCATACTATTCGCAAAAATCATCAGTTGAATTATCAGGATTAAATTACATTAATATAAGAAAGGAGTAAGAAGATGAAAAAGGTACTTGGTACTATACTCTTAGTCATCTTTGTTATTGCCTTGGGTTTGGGCATAAATTATGGAATTCAGGAGTTTAAGAAACCCGTTCCGGCATCGGAACTCGTCGATTACGGCTCATTTACCAAAGTCGGTGATATGGATATCCACGTCCTAGCGAAGGGGAACGGGGTGCCGATAATCCTGATCCACGGTTTTACATCGAACCTATATACGTGGAGATTCAACATTGATGAGCTGGCAAAGGAATTTTCGGTCTACGCCCTCGATCTCCCCGGTTTCGGTTACAGCGCAAAGCCCGATAAGGGGGAATTTGACTACTCGATTGAGGGATATGCCGATTTTATAGTATCGTTTATGGACGCAATGGGGATCAGAAAGGCGGTTCTCGTCGGGAACTCGATGGGAGGTGGCGTGGCCTTAAAGACCTGTTTGAAATATCCTGACAGGGTGGATAAGATTGTCCTCATTGATTCCATGGGCTATCCGAGCGAGGGGGGGCACTTTTTGGTCTTCCAGCTCATGAGGTATCCCGTAATCGGGGAAGTCCTTATGTCGCTCAACTATCGCCCTGTCGTGGAGAGCTCAATGAAAGACGGGGTCTATTACGACAACTCCTTTGTCACCGACGATGTCGTCGACTCCTTCTTCAATGTCTACAAGACCGAAAACGCGGGCAAGACCCCGCTTTGGGTTATGAGAAGTTTTTCTGAAAAGTTTCCCTTTGAAGAGGGGGATATAGGAAAAGTCAAGGTGCCGACACTGATCTTATGGGGGGCGGAGGATAACCTGATATCTTCGAGGGCGGCCGATCTCTTCGCCCACGATATAGCCGACTCAAAGGCGGTAATATTCCCGGAGGCGGGGCACTTGCCACACGAGGAGAAGGCGGATATTGTAAATGACATCATTTCGGATTTCGTTAAATACGGGAACTGATTGGTCTTTGGATTCCCAAAAATTGCGGGGGTATTAAACTACACATGAGGGCAAGATCACTGAGTCAGGTTGGGATGACGGTAAAGAGCCTCAAAAAGAGCATCGAGTTTTACTGGGGTGTCCTCGGGATCCCGGTGGTTAAAGTCTTTGATATGCCGTCTTTTGTGATAGAAAATCTGTATGGGATAAAAGGCACCGAGGTGAGGATGGCCTTATTGAGATGCGGGTGGGGGAGTTTTATCGAGCTCTTTGAATTCACCCCATCCGAGAAGGCGGTGGATGGAAAATGTAACCGCTCTGGGCTTACTCACATCGCCTTGGATGTGGGGAATGTCAAAAGGGTGTATAAAAAACTCAGGGCAAAGGGGGTCAAATTTATCGCAGAGCCGATGAGTGAGGGAAAGACCGAGTACGTCTTCTTGAAAGACCCTGACGGCCATCTTGTCGAGCTCATCGACATGGGATTTTTATACTACGCCAATAGATTATTCGGCGGCATAGTGGGCAGGATAAACATGATGACGAAATTTCGGGATCTAAGTAAAATTTAGGAGAATATTGGGATGATTTTTTGAGGGTCACGCTCGGGTTTGGGAGATTGTGGCTCTGTTATCCTTTCCCGTGATCCCGATTTTCAATTTAACATAATGGGCCTTTCGAGATTTTTAATCTGAAAGGCTTTTTTTATTCTTTGAAAGGTGTGTTTCTGAGTATCGAGATGAAGCCGGCCTTATTATATCCGTCGGCGAGGCTGGTGTTTACGTGTACCACGCCTTCATTCAGGGACTTGAATGCGTAGTCATCCGTGATCTTCGGGAGCTTCTTTGCGTCTTTTTGGCGCTTCAGCACGGTTCCGCACGGGACGTAGTGGCCGTCTTCTATGGAAACGCCGAGAAGGATGCAGCCCGGCTCGATTACGCAACCTTTTCCCACCGTTGATTTAAACACGAGTGACTGCATGCCAACAAAGGTGTCGTCCCCGACCATTGCGGGGCCGTGTATCTGGGCCTGGTGGGCAAGCGAGACTCTCTTTCCTATATAGACCGCATATTTCTCCGCTTCATATTCGATGAAGTTCTGCGCGACTTCGTGACCCTCGTGTTCGGTTTCTAGGGCGTGGATGATCACGCCGTCCTGGACGTTCGATTCGTCTCCGACGAACAGCGGCTGGCCCTCGTCGCCTCTCACCGAGGCAAATGGGGAGATCATCACCCTTTTTCCGATAGTCACGTTTCCTATGACGGCTGCGAGCGGATGGACAAAGGCGGATTTGTCAATTATAGGTTCGTGTTCGGTGCTTGAAAAGTCGGTGACAACATTTTTATGGATCATAAGTGACTCCTTTAATCATCTTTCATACGGATTTTTTTTAGTCTGTTCTGAGAGAATATGGATCTGACATGGTTCAAAGGATGGCGCTTGAGATAATTAAATCAGAAATAAGAAAAATCCCAAAAAAACCTCTTATTTTCATCTTTGTGGAATAAAGAAAGAAAAAACCAGAATATAAGAGGGTTTTGGATTAAATCGTAACTATCTTTGTGAACTTTCTTTTCCCAACTTTTAAAATATACTCACGTTTTTCTTTAAGTATATATTCCTCTCCTGTGACCTTTTCCCCGTCAATGCTGACCGCCCCCTGACTTATCATCCTCTTCGCCTCAGATGTGGATTGGGTGAGTCCCAAATCTGTAATTACCTTTGGGAGCCACTTTTCGCCCGGTTCCATGTCTATTTTGGAGAGATCGGTCGGTATCTTTTTATCGGCAAATACCCTCTCAAACTCCGCGAGAGCCCCCTTTGCCTTATCCTCCCCCCAGAAGCGGGTTACTATCTCGACCGCAAGCCTCTCTTTTGCCACCTTTGGATTCAGTCTATTTTCCGAGATGTCTTTTTTCAACTTCGCAAAATCATCGGTCGAGACACCCGAGAGGAGCTCGTAGTATTCGATCATGAGGTCGTCCGAGATGCTCATTATCTTCCCGAAGATATCTTTCGGCGGTTCGGTAATCCCGATGTAATTTCCCAGAGACTTGCTCATCTTTTTTACGCCGTCGGTACCCACCAGTATCGGCATCGTGATTACGACCTGGGGCTCCTGGCCGAAGTACCGCTGGAGGTCCCGTCCGACGAAGAGATTAAAGATCTGATCTGTCCCCCCGAGCTCGACATCGGCGCGAAGGGCGACCGAATCGTATCCCTGAATAAGTGGATAAAGGAACTCGTGGATCGCTATCGGCTGATTGTTCTGAAATCGGGTCTTAAAATCATCCCTCTCGAGCATGCGTGCGACGGTCTGTTGGGCGGCGATCTCGATGAGACCCTCCGTGGTCATTTCCTTCATCCAACGGGAGTTGAAGTCGACTACGGTCTTTTGCGGGTCGAGGATCTTAAATACCTGTTCTTTGTATGTCTCGGCGTTTTTCAAAAGCCTCTCACGGGTGAGGAGCTCGCGCGTGTCGGACCTCCCCGAAGGGTCTCCGATCATGCCGGTGAAATCGCCGATGAGAAACACGGCGGTGTGTCCCAGCTCTTGAAAGTGCCTGAGCTTGTGGATTAGAACGGTGTGTCCGAGATGGAGGTCGGGGGCGGTGGGATCAAAACCTGCCTTTACAATGAGCGGTTTTTTCTCTTTGATCGATCGGTCTATCTTCTTTTCGATCTCCTCGGGAGAAATGATCTCGACCGTTCCCCTCGTTATGAGGTCAATTTGTTCGTTTTTCGGTGCAATCATTTTTCTTCTTTGGGATATATCTCTTTAAATCGGGTTATATTTAGACTCTTTCCGCTGTTTCTATCTATTGTTATCACGACCCCCTGCCCCTCGACATCCCTCTTTGCGGTCTCGAACCTCTGTGGTATCGATGTCAGAAAACGCGCGATGGCCCTTTCTTTTTTTACGCCGATTACCGAGTCCGTGGGGCCGCACATCCCGGCGTCGGTGATAAATGCAGTGCCGCCGGGGAGTATGAACTCATCCGCCGTCTGGATATGGGTGTGGGTGCCCACGACGGCGCTCACCCTTCCGTCGAGGAAATGGGCGATCGCCGCCTTCTCCTTTGTGTCCTCCCCGTGGAAATCCACGATGATGATAGGTGTCTCTTTGGCCATTTCGATTAAAGCCGCTTCGGCCCTGGCAAAGGGATCATCATAAAGACCCATGAAAACCCTTCCAATTAAGTTGATGACGCCGACCTTTGTCCCGTTTCTCGACTCGACTACGACCGAGCCCGAGCCTGGCGTCCCGTGGGGGTAATTTTCGGGGCGAAGCAGCGCCGGGGTATTATCAATGTAGTTTAATATCTCCCTTTTGTCCCATATGTGGTTTCCGGTTGTAATTATATCAACTCCCGAATCGAAGAGCTCGTTTGCAGTATCTACGGAGAGTCCGAAGCCGCCGGCGGTGTTTTCGCCGTTGGCAATCACCAGTCCGGCTCCATGCTCTTCGGCGAGTCGGGGAAGAAAGTATTTTAGTGCCTTACGTCCGGGCTTACCTATAAGGTCCCCAAAAAAAAGGACGCAAAGGCTCTCCCCTTGGGCCTCTTTGATTTCCCCATATGGAGTCATAAAAAAATATTTCTAACCTTCCAACTACTAATCACCCCGTAGCCTTGATATTTTTCATAGGCTCGGGGTGATAGTCTACCCTGTTATTTTGCGTATTCTACGGCCCGGGTTTCACGGATGACGGTGATTTTAATCTGACCGGGGTAGGAGAGATCCTCCTCGATCTTCTTTGCTATGTCCTTTGAAAGCAAAATCGATTCCTCATCGGTCACCTGGTCACTCGTCACTATAATGCGGAGTTCCCTTCCGGCCTGTATCGCATAGGACTTCGAGATCCCGGAAAATGAGCGGGCCACCTTTTCGAGTTCGTCGAGCCTCTTCACGTAGGTCTCGAGCATCTCTTTTCTGGCTCCCGGCCTCGCCGCGGAAAGTGTATCGGCGGCTTGGACCAAAACGGCGATTACCGACTCCGGCTTTTCGTCGTTGTGATGGGCGGCGATGGCATGAATTATCTTTGGGGATTCGCCGTAGCGTCGGGCGAGATCGGCGCCGATAAGGGCGTGTGGCCCCTCAACCTCGTGGTCGACGGCCTTTCCGATATCGTGGAGGAGCCCGATCCTCTTGGCCTGCTTGATATTTAGTCTCAGCTCAGATGCGATTACCCCCATAAGGAATGCCACCTCGAGGGAGTGTTGATAGACGTTTTGCGCGTAGCTTGTGCGGTATTTAAGCCGTCCGATCAGTTTTATGAGCTCGGGATTAAGTCCGTGAATCCCCAGATCAAAGCAGGCCTGCTCCCCGGCCTCGCGGATAGTTACCTCCAGCTCTTCGTTTACCCTTTTTACGATCTCCTCGATTCTGGCGGGATGAATACGACCGTCGGTTATAAGCCTCTCCAGTGCTATGCGTGCCGCCTCCCTCCTTATTGGGTTGTGGGACGAGAGGATGACCGCCTCTGGGGTGTCATCTATGACGAGATCAACCCCCGTTGCCGCTTCAATGGCGCGGATGTTTCTCCCCTCCCGACCGATGATCCTTCCCTTCATCTCCTCATTGGGGAGGTTTACTATGGAGACTGTTCTTTCGGCAACGTACTCCCCCGCATATCTCTGGATGGCGGTGGAGATGATATCTTTTGCCTTCTTGTCCGAATTCTCCTTGAGCTCCTCCTCTATTATCCTCAGGCTTTTTGCCGCCTCGTGCCTTGCATCGTCCTCAATGATTTTTACCAGCTCTTTTTTCGCCTCGTCTCTGGAGATGCCGCTTATCTTTTCGAGTATCTTCTTCTGATTCTCAAGAAGATCGTTATATTTCATTTCCTTTTCTTCTACTGCCTTGTTTTTGGCCGTAAGACTCTGGTCCTTTTTAGAGACCTCCGTTTCTTTTTTATCTATCTGTTCTATTTTTCGATCGAGGTTCTCCTCCTTGTTAAGAAGTCTCTTTTCAAGACTATTTAGGCTGTTCCTCCTCTCCTTCGTCTCCCTCTCGAACTCGCTCTTTAGCTGGTAAAGCGCGTCTTTGGCAGATAAAGAGGCCTCTTTCTTGATAGAATCCGCAGCACGATGGGCCTCGTCCAGTATCTTTGTGGCCATGTCTTCGGCAGATTCTATCCTCTTATTTACCCAGACTTTCCTTAAGAAGAAACCTAAAAAAAGTCCGAGAATTGTTGCTGCGGTTGCGATTAATACTATTTCGGCTGTTAACAAGTTTCATGCACCTCCTTTATAGAAGGTAGGTTCAGTTAAGACATTTGATTTTGCGGTTTTCGGTGAATATGAAATTTACCCTCATGTCGTGAGATTCTTCGGGGATTCTTAAAACCACCTGGGTATCAAAGGCCAAAGCGATTGTTGTGGCCTTGATGTCATCTTTCTCAAGGAGCCTGTCGAAGTAGCCCCCACCATATCCGATTCTAAATCCCCTCTCGTCAAAGGCCACCCCAGGTATTATGATTAAGTCGATATCAGAATCCATAATCATCTTCTTTGTATCGGTTGATGGTTCCATGATCCCGTATGTTCCCTCAAGAAGCTCGCTCATATCATCGACCTCGAAATATGTGATTTCGATGTTATCGGAATTTGAGACGGGGAATCCCACTATTTTCCCCTCACTTTTCGCCGCAGTAAAAACGTCTTCTGTCCGAACCTCCTTTTTAATGGGTGAATATAGAGCTATAATTTTCGCTTCCCTGAATAGTTCCGATGATATCAGGGAGCTGCAAATTACCTCACTTTTTGCCTGTACCTCCCTTTGGCTCATTTTGAACCTTTTTGAGAGGATTTTCTTTCTAAGCTCCTCTTTGGTCAAAACAAGGAAACTCCAAACGAAGAGAGGACTAAAAAAGCTTTTGGCCTTTCTCCGATTTTACGATCCTAAACCGTTTTTTGAGATTGATATTGCCCGGTTGGAAAGGGGCGAGAAAAACTATTCCTTGATATCTCTATTTGACACTTCTATTTGGTATGTCTTTATATGTCTCTTTTTCTTTTTAAAAAGCATCTATTTTAAAAGGAATTTCCCTGTTTTATATATCAATCCATTTAGAAACGGAAATTTAGGTTCATGCCCCCCGCATTGGTGCCGTGTGTTGGTTCAGTTTGAACCATTTTGTTACACGTGGGTACCATGTTACCGTTTTAGGTTACCTTTTGAAAATAAAGGCTTACACACCGCGGTAAGGGACAGCTCCCATGCTATTAGTGTTGGCTCAAAAATAATCCCTCCATCACGTACACAGCAGGGGGCATGTAAGTCATGGTATCCTGTTTACCTTTCCATTAGCTAAAAAATCTTTGATTCTACCTCCATTTGAATCTTGAATTCTTCAAGGAACATAAATCAATTCTTAAGCATTTTTTATGGTTTCAGATTCAGTCGGATTTTTGGACTTGATCCTCGCTTGGCAAACGTCCTAACTTTTTTCCCTCCGACGATTTTTTTAGTAACTAGCTGCTCTCTAGAGAAGAGGCTTCTATCTCAAATAAATAGCCCCCCTCGATTTTGTATAATTATGTAATTTCATTAGTCAAAAGTCAA
>CAZDOD010000018.1:13350-24479 GCA_964506935.1 uncultured Thermodesulfobacteriota bacterium
AAGTATTTTTATGATTTATTGGGATTTACAAACTAGGAAGTTTAACGGGGAAAATATCGGCTCTCGCTTTAGAAAAAATCCCCCTTGAAAGGAAAGAACACGTTTTGGAATCTAAACATCCTTTAGGATATCCTCTATGGCGCTTTTTAGCTTTCCGATAGACGGAGTTATGGCGGGTGTGGGGGAGAGTCTGAGTATTATATACGTTTCGTTTTTTAGGGGGGCGGTTATTATATATTCGTTCTCGGTTCTTATTAATAATTCCTTGTGGTCGCCTGAATTGACACGCTTTGATATAGACTCGAGGCGTTGGTGGATGGGTACCATATGGGCGCCCAGAAGCTTCATCTCGTAATCATCTTCCTTGGCGTATGTCTCGATCTCCTCGCCGTGGGAATCTACTAGTATGCAGCCTGTGGCCCCAGGAATCATTTCAACGAGTCTCTTCAGAGTCTCTTCATACATAACTTTGGGCCTCTTCCTCTTCAGTGAGTTTGATAGAGATCATTTTTGATACACCGGAATCCTGCATCGTGATTCCGTAGAGGGTATCGGCCAGCTCCATGGTTTTTTTATTGTGGGTGATTAGGATTACCTGAGATTTTGTCGATATATCCTTGAGAAGCTCGATAAACCTCTCGATATTCAGGTCATCGAGGGGGGCATCGGCCTCATCGAGCAAACAGAATGGTGAGGGCTTTACCATGAAAATCGAAAATATCAGGGCTATGGCCGAGAGCGCCTTTTCACCTCCCGAAAGGAGGTTTATATTCAAGAGCCGCTTGCCCGGCGGCTGTGCCATGATATCCACACCGCCCTCCAAGGGGTCTTGATCCTCGGTTAGACTGAGGCTTGCCCTCCCACCCGGAACGAGTCGACTGAAGACCTCTTGAAATTTTTCGTTTACCTCATCAAAGGTCACCATAAATTGCTCACGGGACCTCTTGTCAATCTTCTGGATGGTCTTTTTAAGGGCGTCTAAAGATTGAACGAGGTCGGATTCCTGGCCACATAAGAACTCGTGTCTCTCGCTCAACGTCTTGAATTCGGATAGTGCCATGAGATTGACGTCACCGAACTTTTCTATCCTCCTTCTCGACCTGTCTATCCTTTGCGAAAGCTCTCCGGCTTCTATCTCATCGGAAGAAAGCTCAATGTACTTTTCGGTTAAATCTTCTTGATATCGCTCTTTTATGAGGGTGGTTAGTTTTTCCCTTTCCCACAAGAACTCTTTTATCTTGTCCTTCTTCTGCTGGAGATCCTCCCTTATGGAGGAGAGTTTCACCATGATACCTTTACGCTCGTTCTCAAGCTGACTTTCTATTTTTTCTACATCGTCCAATCTCGCACGGGCGTCTTTTAGCTCATCGGCTATTTTGCCTTCGGATTCCTTTCGCTCTGATAGTTCGCTTTCGGACTCCGATACTTTTTCTTCCAAGCTTGATATCTCCTCCTCCCCCTGGGATACGGCGGCTCTCTTTTTCTCGATATCCCTTTCGGCCCTCTCGATTTGAGTCGTATACTCCTCGCTAGTCTGTTCTATATGCTCAACATTGTCTCTTGCCTTGCCCAATGATATTTTAAGCTCTGTTTGTTGTTCCCCCAGCCTTCTCATCTCGCCCTGACTCTCTTCCAATACAAGTTTGAGTTTCTTTGATCTCTCTTGAAGCTCACCCTCTCCCTTTTCGGCCTCAGAGAGAAGCTTTGCCGTTTCCTCGAGCTCGGATTTCAGGCGTTCCGTCTCGTTTGTGTGCCACTCTATCTCACCCGATATCGAGCCTTTGGCCTTCGCTACCCTCTCCTTATCCTTCATTATCGAGTTTAACTCTTTTTTTGCCTCTATGCCCCTTATCTTGAGAGATGTGAGGAGGTCGCCTTCGTCTTTCAGCTTCGACTGGGCAGAAGAGATTTTTTCTCTTATCTCCTCGAACTCTGTATCTTTGGCATCTAGCGACCCTCTTATTTCTTGTAGTTTTTGAGTAAGGGATTCCCTTTCTCTCCTGTTTGCCAGGATACTCTTTCCCCTGTCCTCGCTGTCGCCGCCGAAAATCAAGCCGTTTGGCAAAAGCACCTCACCCTGCAATGTAACAAGGGGGAAATTTGGTCTTTTGTCTATCCAGATACGCAGGGCCGAATCGAGATCTGATACGAGATGAATGTTCCCAAAAAAGGAGGAGATCGCCTTTTTATTTTCGCCCTCTATCTCGATGTGGTCTTTAAGCCTTCCTATAACGCCATCTGAATTTAAAGCCTCACTATCCCCTCCCTCTTTTACGGCATCAACGGGGATGAAGGAGGCCCTGCCGGCGCCGGCCTCTTTGAGTTTTCTGATGTGGCTTTTTACATCGTCTATATCCTTTACGACGACAGAAGATAATGCCTCTCCGAGATATACTTCCAGGGCCTTCTCATAATTTTTGTCTGATTTGAGAAAATCGGCCAGGATACCTAGGACGCCTTTGCGGTCTCCACCCATTACGGCCTTTGTGCCTTCGGATGTACCTTCAAAGTTTCTTTCCATCTCCTCAAGCGATTTCAGCCTCAGTGCCGTCCGTGTCTCCTCATATTTCGCCTCTTCTATCTCCCTTTGGGCCTGGGATTCTTTCTCTTTTAGGGCCTTCAATTCGCTTTCGGCCTTCTGAAGTGTTACTTGTGTCCTCTCCTCTTCGGCCTTTGCCTTTTCAATTTCAGAATTTGTTTCAAAAATCAGACCTTCAATCCTTTTTGATTCCTCGTTTGTGGCCGAAAGCTCTTTTGACTTCTTTTCTATCTCCTCGTTTGAATTGTGTATCAATTTCTCGGAGGAACTGATCGTGTTGTTCAGTCGGGCGATATTAGAGGCGTTCGATAGCTCGTCCCGCCTTAAGCCCTCCTTTTCGCTTGTAAATCGATCGAAAGCCTCTTGGACCTTATCAAGCTCGGCCTCGATATTTTTGAGGTTCGTTTCATATGAGTCCGCCTCTTCGATGCTTGTGTTCATCTGAAGGGAAAGTTTTTCGACCTTGACTTTGTTCTCATCGATAAATAGGGAAAGTTCCTCGATGTCACCAAGGGAAAGCTCATTTCTATTTTTGGTCGATTCTATGCGGTCTTTTGTCTGCTCAATTGATTCTTTAAGGGACCTAATCCGAGCTTCGTTCGAGATTGATTTCTTCAATATCTCGGAAAAATATTCCTCTTTCTCGATGGACGAATTCTTCAAGCCCTCGATTCTCTGTTCGACCGCCGAGAGCTCGGAGGAGACCTTTGTTTCCTTTTCGTTATCCGACTTGTAGAGGGTTTCCTCCTTTTCGAGCTTTTGAGTAAAAGTCATATATCGACGTGAAGAATCGATAAGTTCGAGATGCCTGAGCTCGGCCCTTAGTTTCTTGAACTCCTCGGCCCTCTCGGCCTGTTGGGATAGTGTCTCCATCTGCCGCTTCACTTCATGGACAATATCCCCGACCCTAAGCAGGTTCTGCTGTGTATAGTCGATTTTTCTTAGGGCCTCGATCTTTTTGAATTTGTATTTGGATATCCCGGCGGCCTCCTCGATGAGATACCTTCGATCCAGCGGGCGGGCTGTGATGATATCTCCTATCTGGCCCTGTGCGATAATCGAGTATGCCTTTGTGCCAACGCCTGTGCCGATGAAGATGTCGTTGATGTCTTTTAAGCGGCACGGGGTTTTGTTCAGATAATATTCGCTCATGCCGGAGCGGTAGATTCTTCTGCGGACCGAGACCTCGCCGAATCGCGGGAAATTGTGAGGGACGTTTCCGTCTTCGTTGGCGAAGGTTATTGTCACCTCGGCCATCCCCAGGGGTTTCTTCTCGCGCGAGCCGTTAAAGATCACGTCCTCCATCGATTTTCCCCTGAGGGTTTTAGAACTCTGCTCCCCGAGCGCCCATTTTACGGCGTCGACGAGATTCGACTTGCCCGAGCCGTTTGGGCCGACGATGGCGGTGATACCCCTCGGAAATGATAGGGTTACCTTATCGATAAAGGATTTAAAGCCGAGGATCTCTAGTTTTTTTATTTTCATAGGCTAATAGACGAAAACTTCCTTAATCTGATATCATAATGCTTAGGAAAAGTAAAGCAAAAAGTGCATATATAGTTATTTCTCATTTTTAGATACAATATATTGTGTGTTTTTGGGTATATTTAGTAGGTGGATTCCCTTGTGCGATGATCTATTTTGACCCGAAAGAGGCTTTTTTTGGAATATATGGGCAGAGGGGCTCGGATGACATGAAATCGCCGAATCGGTAGAGGGCCCTTGCGCGGCAGCCGCCGCAGACGTCGACGTAATCACAGTTTTTGCATTTCCCCTTGAGCAGTGAAAAGTCCCTCAGGCGCAAAAAGACCTCCGAGCCCTCCCATATCTCTCGGATTGGCCTCTCCCTTACATTTCCAGCTTGGATATCGAGGTATCCACAGGGCTGGGTGTGGCCATCGTGTGAGATGAACAGGAATGATATCCCCCCGAGGCACCCGCGGGTCTCGGCGGCTAGCCCGTGCTCAAAGGAGGTGACCTCTCTCCCCTCCTCTCTTGCCCTCTGTCTCTTTATCCTCATGTATTGAGGGGCGCAGGTGACCTTTACGGGATATGGCGCCGTCTTCTCATAGTCGTAGATTTGGGTGAGGACACTTTCATATTCGTCTTTATCGAGAGATTCGTGGGCCATCTCGCTCCCCCTCCCCGTTGGGACGAGGAGAAAGAGATGGTGTGCATCGGCGCCGAGATCCTTCGCGAGGGATTCTATCTCCGATAGCTCTTTTAAATTCCTTTTGGTTATCGTGGTGTTGATCTGAAAAGAAAGATCCACACTCCTTGCGCTCTCAATGCCGAAGATCGCCCCCTTAAATGCCCCAGATACCCCCCGGAGATCGTCGTGGGATTTTTCATCTTTTCCGTCTATGCTCACCGATATCCTTTTTATGCCCGCTTCCTTTAGCTCCTTTGCGATTTTTCTGTCGAGCAGGGTGCCGTTTGTGGCGAGGACCATCCTGAGGCCGAGTTTCGTGCCGTGCCGCGCTATATCCATGAGGTCTCGTCTCAAAAGAGGCTCTCCTCCGGTCAGGATCATTATCGGAGATGAGAAAGAGGCGATCTCATCTAGGAGTTTCAAGGATTCCTCCCCGGAGAGCTCTCCCGGATACGGGCCCCTGTTGGACGCCGCCCGGCAGTGGGAACATGAGAGGTTGCATGATCGGGTGAGTTCCCATGCGACGAGCCTGAGTCTTTCGGCTTCGATCGGTTTTCTATTTTTTTTGTTCATGAAGGTTATTGATTTATGAGGATTCGTGCAGCATCGGGGGCAAAGTATGTGAGTATGATGTCCGCCCCCGCCCTCTTTATGGATGTGAGGATTTCCATCATGACCCTTTTTTCGTCTATCCATCCCATCTTCCCTGCGGCCTTTACCATGGCGAATTCTCCGCTCACGTTGTAGGCGGAGATGGGGATATCGAAGCGCTCCCTTACCTTTTTGATGATATCGAGGTATGGGAGGGCGGGTTTTATCATAACTATATCGGCACCCTCTTCTATATCGAGTGATACTTCTCTTAGCGCCTCCCGAATATTTGCGGGTGGCATCTGGTAGGAGGCCCGGTCTCCGAAGGCGGGGGCCGAGTTCACGGCATCCCTGAACGGGCCGTAAAAGCTCGATGCGAATTTGGCGGCGTAAGACATGATCGGGATGTTTCTGAGCCCCTCGGAATCGAGCGCCTTTCGGATCGCTCCGACCCTGCCGTCCATCATGTCGGACGGTAACCATATCGGCGCCGGCCTTGGAATGGGATACCGCCATCCTCGCCAGGAGGTCCAAAGTCGGGTCGTTTTTGATCTCCCCGTCGACAACTATCCCGCAGTGACCGTGACTTGTATATTCACACAGGCAGACGTCGGTTATTACGATCAGGTCGGGGATGCTGTCCTTTAAGGCCCTGATAGACCTCTGTATTATCCCGTCATCCTCATATGCCTCGCTTCCGACATCGTCTTTTGTCTTTGGGATGCCGAATAGTATCACGGCCGGGATACCAAGCTTTTTTATCTTTTTTGCCTCTTCGACGAGACGGTCAAGAGACAGATGAAAATTTCCCGGCATCGAAGGTATTTCTTTCTTTACATTTTTACCGTGAACGACGAACATCGGATAGACGAGGTCTTGAGTCGAGAGCCTGGTCTCTTCTACCATCGATCTCAAGCCCTCCTTCATCCTGAGACGTCGCATCCTCACTTGGGGAAAGGGCAAAATAAAAACTCCTTATATAGTAGAGTCGAAATAACTTAACATATATATCATGTTTTTTCAAGATAATTTGACACACAGTGGAAAAAGCTATAGAATAGGTCGATTTAATATTTTCTTGACGTCCTTTTTTATAATGCGAAAAAAAGCTACATTCTTTTTAGCTATTCTCCTCTTTTATCTTATCAGTCCCCTAAGCTCTTTTTCCAAGGAATCCCCGGGCGACCCGGCAAAACGAGTCTGCATCCTTGTCCACGGATTTTTGAGGACAAAATATTCCATGCATTTTATGGAGAAGGAAATAGCGAATGAGGGATACTTGGTAATAAACACAACTTATCCAAGCGGGGAATACAGCATCGAAGGTAACGCAGATTATATTAATGATACGATTGAGGAGGTCATAAGAGGGATCGACGGGGATTATGAACTCTATTTTGTAACCCACAGCATGGGCGCATTGGTCATGAGGTGCTACCTCGATAGATATCAGCCAAGAAATGCCGTAAGGATGGTCATGATAGCACCCCCGAACAGGGGCGCGGCAAAGGCGGAAATCTATAGTGATTTTCTCCTCTTTGATAATCTTTTGGGTCCGAGCGGTATGGAGATGGCGCGGGGGGGGGGATTTCTCAGTAAATTGTGCGGCGGTGCGCCCGATATCGAATTCGGGATTATAGCGGGTGGAAAGGGGGACGGTGAGGGGTATTCAAGCAGGATCGAGGGGGACGACGACGGCACGATAAGTGTCTGGGCAACTTATATGCCCGAGACGAAAGATTTCCTTTTGCTGGACCACTATCACACCTTCATCTGTCATTACAAAGACGTCATAGAAAACACCAAATATTTCTTCGAGCACGGCGAATTTCTGATGCACACCGCGCCGCCGGAGTGAGGTGGAATAAAAATCTGTCCTATCTCGGATAAATCGTGATTTTTTACGCGAGAATCTCGATCCGAGGTGATAATACTAGTAACAATATTCAAATTTATCTATTACTTGACTTTTAGTAATATATATTGTATATAAGTATGAAAATGAGAGTGTTTAACATAACATGATGTTATACATCTAATAATTTACTAAAGTGTTTGGATGTATTGTATTGAAATCAAAGAATAAAAAAATAGGGCTCTGGGAAGCTGTTGCTATAGCTGTTGGAACTATGATAGGCGCCAGTATATTTTCAATTTTTGGTGTAGGAGCAAAAATAGCTGGCAAAAACCTACCGGAAGCCTTTATACTTTCAGGGTTTTTTGCTCTTTTGGTTGCTTATTCTTATTCCAAACTTGGTAGTAAAATAGTATCCAATGCAGGACCAATCGCATTTATACTTAAGGGAATTGGTGACAATATTGTTACCGGTGCATTGGCTATATTAATGTGGTTGAGTTATGTTGTTTCAATTTCTTTGTTCGCAAAAGGATTTGCCGGTTATTTCCTTCCTTTGTTCAGTATTAGCATTTCGCCTTTATCTGTGGGCATAACAGAAGTTTTCCTGATAGCTTTTTTTACAACTATTAATTCATTCGGAAGTAAAGCTGTTGGTAGATTAGAATTTTATATTGTATTGATAAAGCTCTCCATTTTGGGAGTGTTTATTTTGTTAGGATTTCTACAAATAAACCCCTCTTTTATTGTCCCCTCTTTTAGTACAGAAGGTTTGTATGGTACTCTCTTCGCAGCAGTAGTCTTTTTTCTTTCTTATATGGGTTTTGGGCTTATTACAAATGCATCAGAAAATATGGAAAATCCCAAAAAGAACGTGCCTCTTGCAATTTTTATAAGTATTGCAGTGGTTATGTTTGTTTATGTTTTTGTATCATTCGTTGCTATAGGAAATCTATCAATTACTGAACTTATTAAGGCACAAGATAATGCACTTGCAGTTGCTGCAAAACCTTTTCTCGGAAGTTTTGGATTTATACTAATTTCAATTGGGGCACTCTTTTCAATATCATCTGCTTTAAACGCTACTCTTTATGGTGGAGCAAATATCGCCTATTCGCTCGCCAAGGAAGGTGAACTTCCGGAAGTTTTTGAAAGAAAAACATGGTTCAAATCTACTGAAGGATTATATATAACCGCAGTTTTGGGTTTGTTCTTTGTACTCACATTTAATATTGGTGAAATTGCTACAATAACAAGTGCTCTTTTTACAATTATCTACATTTTTGTTTTAATTTCTCATTATCGTCTTGCTGATGATTACGGTGGTAATAAGGGTTTTATACTCCTAAATATTATCATTCTTTTAATTGTTTTTTTAGCCCTTATCTTTTACCAGTGGCAGACACAACGCGGTGCTTTTTATGGTATGTTAATAACTTTATTGGGTGCGTTATCTCTTGAGTATACATATCGTTATATAAAGAAACGAAAGTTTATTAGATGAAAAAGCTCTATTCATCTTAATTACAACTCATTAAACGAATAACAATGGGATTCACCCGACCGGAAACAGCGCGTGCTAAATTTCAAGTCAGTGTCCCGTATCAAGTTTTGTGTTTTTCCAACGTCAGTGCCTTGCATGTTTCCGTCGAGTGATCCCTGTCGATGGAGATAAGGGCTTTTTTAAACTAAAAAAGAAGTCGATTTTATAATTGAAAAATCTGAGGAATAGAGTATAATCTGGTATCATTTATTTAAGATGTTATTATATGGAGGTTTTTTCTGGATACCAAGGAAAAGAGAATAGATGAGGACCTCAAGGCAAAGACCTATTCAGGGGGCTTTGTCATGGACCTTTTCGACATCACCCGGCAACAGCTCTACTACTGGCGTAAGAATCTCCTCAACGCCCAGGGGAAAGGGACGGGCAATGAAACCCGTTATACCTTCAGTGACTTGGTGGCGATAAAGACCATATTGAAGCTCAGGGAAGAAGGAGTTTCAACCCACATGATAACCCGTGTAATAAAAAAGTCTCGGGATATCTTCCCGGATATGGGAAATCTTTTGGGCAGCACACCTATAATACCATCCGGGGGAAGACTTATCGTTATCTATCGGGGACAGGCCTACGAGGGTACTACAGGTCAGGGGGTCTTTATCAGCCTCGTTGAGGTGGAAAAAGAGGTTGAGGAGAGTATAAGGGAGAGGCTTTTGGTCTCGGCGTGAGGTTCTTATCTTTACGAAGAAATTCAAATGGGCTTTGAGATTTAAATACGATAATTTAACTCTCTTTTCTCATAAGGATTGGTCTACACCAAATGATTCAACTGAAATTTGAGAAATGAGAGTATTTTTATAGGTTTCCGCATGGCTTCAAATGAGATAAGTTGTCCACTCTGCAACCCCGTCCTGCACGAGGTCCACTTCGATACAAATAATTTCTATCTGATGGCCTCAAAAAGCACCTCAGACATCCTAATAATCCCAAAGGATCACTATACCACCATGGTGGATATACCCAGGGAGATGATTCAGGAATTTGATGAGCTGAGGAGACTGGTAAGGAAAATGCTGAGGGTCGATTTCGGTGGATGTATCTTTTATGAACACACGGGCGGCGGCCCTGCTTGGTCTTTTGTTGGTCACGGCGATGGACACGGCCATGCACACCTCCACTGCGCCCCAGTGGCGGACGGGATATTAAAAAAGCTCCCCGATCGATGTGTCAACCTTGAGGTCAACTCCTGGGAGGAATTATGGGCGACTAAAAAAGGGGATGCCGGGCAGGAACACTATTTCTATTTCGAGGATGATAATGAGAGGAAATTTGTGATCCTAGTGGCTCACGACGAAGAGTTTTTGGTCGAGGATATCAGGAGGTAGTCCTTTCCCTAACATACTCTCCATACCTTGTGAGGGCCGATAGTGCAACGGCACCCCTCAACGGTGAAGAAAAGAGCAATATCCCCCTACTTTTTAATATCTCCACAAAATCTCCCTTCTTTTCAATGACAGTCTGGTCAACCACGGGTATAATCGGTTTTTTGTATTTATCCAAGAGGTCGATAATCTCCTCGGCGATGATCTCATCGGACTTTATATATATCTCGCCCACCTCTTTCATGTCGTAGAGCTGGGAGTATGGGGAACCTTTGATAAAACTCCCCCTGATGAAACCGTATCCTATCCCCAGGAGCATGACGGAGTCTATATAGTCGCATTTTAGGATCGTGGTCAGAGATTGGTATAGGTTTTCCTCTCTCAGGCCTGCGGCGAGATCCACCGGGTTTGAACGGCTCCACCAGAATGGGAGGACCTTGTCCAGTTCGGCTTTGGTCTCGGATTTAAGGGGGACGACCTCGAGCCCTGCCTGATCGCACGCATCGGCGGCGAGGACGCCCCAGCCGCCGCCCATCGTAATTATCCCGACCCTCCTACCACCTGGAATCGGTTGCGACGAAAAGGCTTGTGCCATGTCGACCATCTCCTCGAGATCCCTGGCCCTTATCGCCCCTGATTGGATGAATACCGAATCATATATCGTGTCGCTTCCGGACATTGCGCCGGTATGTGAGGCGCTGGCGCGCGCACCCGCGTCGGTGTGTCCTGTCTTGAGGACCATTACGGGTTTTTCAGGCGTAACCTCCTTGAGGTCTTCTATGAAATTTCTCCCGTCATCTACACCCTCAATATATAGTAAAACGGCCTTCGTTTCGGGATCGTTTTTGAGGTAGGAGATGAAATCGGAGATGGTGAGGTCTCCCTCGTTTCCGCTCGATATTGTGCGGCATACACCTAGGCCCCTGTTGTTTAATGCCTGAACCAGGGAGTAGCCGACGTTCCCGCTCTGAGAGACGATCGATACGGGTCCGGGCTTCGGGGTCAGAGAAGGCATCCATGAGACGAGTCTTTCGGGGATCATGCTTACGATCCCCATACAGTTGGGTCCGATGATCCTTATCTTGTTGTCTCGTGCAAACCGCACCGTC
>CAZDOD010000019.1:0-2458 GCA_964506935.1 uncultured Thermodesulfobacteriota bacterium
TCGCCCTGCCCCAGCGATTGAATTGCCGGTGACCGATCGTGGCGGTGGTTTCCACATTTAAGGGCGGCTTGAGATATGAGGATGAAGGTAACAACGGCATAAACAACCTCATCTCGAACATGATTACACGCGGCACGAAAAACCTTACTGCAAAAAAAATCACTGATATTACCCGCAGGACGGCGAGCAGCTTTTCGGGTTTTTCGGGGAAAAACACCTTTGGGCTCGAGGCCGAGTTCCTAAAAGAATATGAGAACGAGGGTTGGGATCTCCTTTCCGATATGATCAAAAATCCATCGTTCGATTCGGACGAATTGGCAAAGGTCAAAAAGGAGGCCCTGGCCGAAAAAGACGCCGAAAAGGACGATCTCGTTACAACCACCGTCAGGCTCTTCAGAAAGGCCCTATATAGAGACCACCCATATTCAATGCCGGATAACGGCACAGAAGAGAATATAGAATCTTTGACCAGAGACGACCTGATAAAATATTATGAGTCTTTCGCAGTCCCGTCCAACATGGTGATTGCGGTTGTGGGGGACGTTGATGCCGATGATATTTTAGGGAGGGTCAGGGGGCTTTTTGGAGATTTTTCCGGGGGTGACTTTGGGCCTCCTGTGGTTTCTTCTCCCGAAAAGCCAAGCTCTCCTGTCGAGGTGCGAAAGGAGACGAGAGATAAGGAGCAGGCACACATATTCTTCGGCTTTTTGGGGACTGACCTTCTGAATCCCGATTATTGCAAATTGGAGGTCTTGAGCGCCGTACTTTCCGGGCATGGTGGTAGGTTGTTTAGTGAGATCAGGGAGAAACATGGCCTCGCATATTCAGTAAGTGCGTTCAATATAGGTGGTCTTGATAGGGGTTTCTTTGGTGTATATTTGGCAACCGAGCCGAAAAACATAAGTAGGGTAAAGGGGCTGATAAAGGAAGAGTTCATGAAGGTAAAGGAGGACGGTATAACTCCCGAAGAGCTCGAAAGGGCGAAAAATTACATCGTTGGAAATTATGAGCTGGGTCTTCAAAGGAATATCGATGTGGCCCGGAACATGGCGATCTATGAGTTATACGGCCTCGGCTACGATTACCCCTTTTTATATTCCGAAAAGATATTCTCTGTAACCCAAGAGGATATTTTAAATACGGCGGACGAGTATATTGATTTTGGGTCGATGGTGATCTCGGTAGTTAGCCCTCCCTTTTGACCCTGACCCCGAAGAGCATCACCGATGAGATCAGCGCAAGTCCTGCTCCCATGATGAAGGCGTATTGTGAGCCGATATACTGCCAGATCAGCCCGAATATCAGGCTTGCCGGTAGGGCGGCAAGACCCACCGTGAGGTTGAAGAGGCCGTATGCCGTCCCCATCTTGTCTCCTTTAACCATATCGGCGACCATAGCCTTTTCGGTCCCCTCGGTGAGTCCGAAATAGACGCCGTAGACGGCAAACAGAAACCACATCTCGCTTGTGCCTGTGGTAAAGGCAAATGCTATGTAAATAATCCCGTAGAAGGCCCACCCTGCGATGATGACCGCCTTTCGTCCGATCTTGTCCGAAAGGAGTCCGCCGGGGGTAGAGGTTACGGCCTTGACTATATGGAGGACGATCCACAGGAGCGGGATCTGGAGCATCGTTATTCCGGTGTCCTGTGCTTTCAGGAGGAGGAATGCGTCAGATGAGTTTCCGAGCGTAAAGATCAGCATGACAATAAGGTAGTATCTGAAATTTTTGTCCATCCCCCGAATACCCTGGCCGAGCGTTAATTTTTCGGGGGATTTTTTCGGCCTTACCTCCTTTACGGCGAAGTAGACGATGAAAAGCACGATCACACCGGGGATAGCAGATAGCAGAAATAGGTATCTCAGGTCGTTTTGTATGAGCGGCAGCAGAATGATGGCTGCCAGTGGCCCAAAAATGGCGCCGGCATGATCCAAGGCCCTTTGGAAGCCGAAGGCGAATCCCCTGTTTTTCTCGCCGGCCGAGTCCGCAAGGAGGGCGTCCCTTGGCGATGTCCTTACCCCTTTTCCGACTCGGTCTGCAAATCTCAAAAGGAGGACATGGAGCCATGAGCTTGCTATCCCAATAAGGGGCCTCACGATATTTGACAGTGTGTAACCGGCGGCGAAGATAGGCTTTCTCCTCTTGTATTTGTCGGAAAAAAAGCCCGAGAAGAATTTTAGGACCGAGGCGGTACTCTCTGCCAATCCTTCTATGATCCCGAGTACCGCCGCCCCCGCCCCCAAGACACTTGTTATGAACAGGGGGAGGAGAGGGTAGATCATTTCGGAGGCGAAGTCGTTAAAGAAGCTTACTAGGCCCAAAAAGAAGATATTTTTTCTGGCCTCTTTCTTTTCGCTTTGAGATCTGTTGTCTTTCATGTTTTTATAATCAAAAACTCCATTTTAGATCGATAGCTCTATAAAGAACCTATCTTGAACCTCTATTGGATTTCTTATGTGT